>JAEUUD010000009.1 GCA_016787625.1 Cyclobacteriaceae bacterium | reverse complement strand
ATGAGCCAGCCATCAATTTTTACAAAAAATACGGAGCCAAACTGGATGATGAGTGGACCAATTGCAGCCTTGAGCAGGAACAGATGCGACACCTTCTAAATCTGTAAGGGATTTCCACCAAAAATTTCATCGCAAGTCTTCACTAAGTCGTTCAGATCCCCGGTCCGAGGAGGAGAACTTTCATGGATCAGAATGTTTTGACGTTGCCGCTGACATCAACGCGCTGCACCCGCACGCTGTTGAGCGGATTAAATTCAAGCACCCAAAGTTGCCCATTGGCATCAACCATTCCGCCCGACGGTGCCCATGGAAAAGTTGATTTGAACGGAACACTTTCTTTACCGTCTTTTCCAAACTTCTTTATCAACCTGAGGTGCGAGACCGCGGTATAGAGGTTTCCGTCAGCATCATCCCAGACACCCATAACCGAATGCTGGTTGTCACGACTGAATTCCTTCCAGTCAGGGTTGGCCATTCTTGAGGCAATGGTTGTTACCTTTCCCTGCTTGTCGACCTGTTTTAAATCCTGGAAATCGACAACAGCAAGTGAGCCGTCAGCAAGGGCGTGCATGGCCCGGATGTTCTCAAAACAGGATGAGCCCACACGCGCCACCTGGTTGTTCCTTCCTTTTCTTTCGATGGTTTGGCAATGCTCGTTACCACCTTGCCAATACATGGTGCCGAAATGATCGCGGACAAAACTGTAGTTCTCCCTTAATCCTTCCTTGTCAGGGATCACTTTTTCAACCCTGGCTGTGGACGTTGTGAGTTTCCAAACGTAGTGACTCCATGTGTTTTTTTGTTCACCATTGTACCACAAATGCTCCCCGAACAGGTTGTCGTTATCGTCCATGAATAGTTCATGTGTGTGAACATTGGGAACAACAATCGTCTTGCGTCCATCGGCCGTTATCTTCCAAACCTGTGCGAGATCAGTGAAGTATACATTTCCTTTCGAATCATGAACAATGCCGATACCAGGGTGAGCGATGCCGGATACGATGCAGGACAGCATCATGGCTGCGATGATGATTACTGATTTCATGGCAAACTATTTATTGTAACCGGTCACATTCAATCCGAGGGTGATGTCACGCGTTGCCCTCCAGACACCCTGACTATCTTTCTGAGCCTTGAGTATTCCTGAGCCACCCCGTTTCTGCTGATGCTCTCTTGCACTTTTTGTGAGCAGGGGATCATCGTCAAAAAGATACTCATCAATCCAGTATATTCTGGATGCTTCCTTGATGATGGGATGGATATGTTGTGGGTTGTCGCTGTTTGGATAGGAGCCGGGTCGGATGGTTTGAAATTCATACCGGCCACGCTCATCGGTTTTCATCCATCCGCGCAAGTGCCCGTGTCGACGCCCGTTTACCTGGCCCGATGAAGGCGCGTATTTACCTTTCTGGTTGGTATGATAAACGTAGAGTATCACACCTGGAGCCGGCGTTTTTCCGTCGGTCTGGTAAACAATTCCGCTGACAACCAAAGGTTCTCCGGCATCAGCTGAGCTGGAGATTCGTGTGTTCCACGAAAGGGATGTTGGCATTCCCTCAAGCATCAGTTCGCAGTCTTCACAATCCTTCATGGATTGAGCGCAACCAGCGATGGCTATCGCCAGTAAAAAAGGTTGTAACTGAATGATCCTCATAGTGGGTTCTTTGTTGATCCTTAGTCACTCCGAACGATGAATGCTCTGAAAGAGATGGATTTTCATGACATTTTGCGGGAAATCCTTGACCAAGGGAGGCCTGAACGGCACCGTTCATAAACCCAACCCGATACCGTCTTCATTTTAAATTTGCGCTAACTTGTAGGACATCCAAAAGGTTAACGATCATGACCCAAACAGCATCGCCTGATGATGAAAAGAAGGCGCTGAAGAAAGGTAAAAAGGAGATGAGCTTTGAGCGCGTGCGGCTGGCGCTGGAGCGCCTTCAGCTCGCTTGGTTAAGAACGGCCATCACATTCATTGCGCTTGGCTTTACGGCATACAAGTTTTACTATGCCCGTGTGGAAGAAGGCAAAGGGCCATTGGTAACGTGGTTCAACGGCCGCGGTATCGGCATCTTCCTGATTTTTATCGGATTGATTGGTTTGCTGCAGGCCACTCTGCAACATCGAAAGAATTGGGAAAAGCTGAGAAAATTGCACCCAGGTATGTCATACTCTGTCTCACTGGTTCAATCATATTTCATTTTGACTTTCACCCTTGCTCTCTTCTTGTTTGTATTGTTTGAGACCTAAAACGTTCCAAAGTCAACGGATCTTAGCTCTTTCATGATGAGAAGGTACGCGTTCCTTTTGGTGGTGATTGCTCTCTTGAGTAATCAGGCATTTGGTCAAGAGGAGGGTAGCAGTCATCGTCCCAAAATCCGGGGAGCCATCATGATGGCCAATTCACATGTGCCGTCGGCGACGGAGGGCGGCAAGAAAGTTGCGGTGATCCCGACATGGGGGTTTGATATTGACTACTTCTTCCATCGCCGGTGGTCAGCAGCCGTTCAGGGCGATATCAAAATTCAGAGCTTTGAAGTTGAACATGGCAATGCGGTTCTTGAGCGAAGCAATCCAATAGCGGTTGCAGGCATATTGCACTATCATGCCCTCCGTCACTGGTCATTCTATGTAGGTCCCGGGATAGAGTTGGAGCAACATCGGAACCTCTCCATATTCAAATTTGGCTCTGAGTACAGTTTTGAAATTTCTGATAAATTCGAGATTGCATTGAACCTTATTTATGTAACCAAGGAAGACGTGTACGACGAATGGACGTTTGGTATTGCCTTTAACAAGCTTCTTTGGAGGGCTCGTGACTGAACCACATAACTTTCACTACTTTCGTATAAGAATAAAACCTCTCTGAACATGAAAAACCTCATTGCTATCGTAGCTATTTGCGTTTTGGCGGGCTGCAGCTCCCTCAAGGTTTCCTATGATTACGATAATCAGGTGAACTTTGGAACATTAAAGACCTACGCGTTTACTGAAGAGTCGCTTAAACTTCCCATTCAGGATCTTGACAGATCCAGAATTGTGAAAGCGGTGGAGAATGAAATGACTGCTGAAGGATTTTCAAAATCGGAAAACCCGGATGTGCTCGTTGATCTTCATGTGAAAGCGGAGCAAAAGACAGAAGCGACGGCCACGACAAGTGGCGCAGGCGGAATGTATGGCGGCCCATGGCGCTACGGTTATGGAGGAGGTTTCTCCACCACGCAGGTCAACTATCATAACTATGTAGTAGGCACGCTGTTCGTCAACATGGTATCAAAAACCACTGACAAAATTGTCTGGCAGGGCAGGGCATCCAAGACCATTGATGAAGATGCCAATCCAGAAAAGCGCGAGACGAACATCAACTATGCGGTGAAGCAGATATTCACAAAATACCCACCCAAAAAATAATTCCAGACCTCACCTGGGCCCGCCTTCATTAAGCGGGCCTTTCTATTTAGTAATAATGGCAGCATCAGTGAAAGGAAGGATTCTCGGTTTGATATTTAGTTGGACTGCCATTTCCTCATATTCACAGACTGTTAATCAGCAGTTGTGGGCGGAGTACATGGTCAATTATCCATTTGCCAACTCGTTTAATTTAGAGAATGCGTTTACATACTCTACGCTCTTGACAAGTCCTTCGTGGAAGGAGTATAACTATACGGCAACTTTTGAATGGTCTGTCACTCAGGTAGTCGAGCCACTCGTGCAGTTGTCATTGACATACACCAATCAGGTTTCCACGTACAACACTTTTGAAGTGAGGCCTGTCATTGGTTGCAGGTTTTATCTCACCCCAAGCCGCCGTATTCAAACCAGACTGCTCGTACGATTTGAAGACAGGTTTGTAAAGAACATGGAGGCAAATACATGGACGCAGGCTTACAGGCCCAGGGTACGTGCCGAGATGATCATACCAATCACGCAGGACTCATACTTCAAGGACAATCTTTGGTATGCGATGGTTGATTTTGAAGGTTTGTTCACACTTGACGAAGTCAACGAAAGATTCGCCAACAGAATGCGTTTGCGTGTCGGAGGAGGTTACCGGTTGAACCAGTCCCTGAGGTTTGAATTCCTGTACATGTATCAGCAATCGAGGAATGAAATTACGGATGCATTTGAATCAGAAGACAATGTTTATCGCATCAGGGTGAAGCATTATCTGAGGAAATCAAAACCATCACGACCTTCAGGATCTGGCAATTGAATGACCAGCAGGGCCAAATTCTTGACAAAGAACAACCGGCCCGCTTACCCTATTCACATCTGAAGCGTTAATTTACAAAGTGGAAAAGTTTTGGAGGCACCGAATGGATCACGTGCTCTTTTGGGTGGTGACCATTGGGTTTCATATTTACACGGCAGCCTACCTTGTAGGACTTGCCGGCTGGTGGCATCTGCTGCTGGAAGTAGTACTTCGCAATGGACTGCTGGCACTGATTATATACGCCAACCTGGAGTACCTCATACCCGTCTATGCGTATCACAAAAAATTCTATTCCTATTTGGCAGGAATACTGGTTTGCTTTCTGTTCTATGTCCTTGTGAAGAATACGCACGATGTGTTTCTGACGGTGTATACCGGAAAGACAGCGTTACCTTTCTGGCAATACTCATTCTACAATTTTTCCATTGCCCTGTTTTATATGGCGTTCAGCCTGGCGCTGCAACTCAGCAAGGAGTGGTACTTTCAGAGAGAGCGGCTGAGGATGATGGAAGTCGAGAAGCTCCATACAGAGCTTGAATACCTGAAAGCACAGATCAATCCACACTTTCTTTTCAATTCGCTTAACACCATTTTCTTTCAGATTGAAAAGACCAACATGACGGCCAGAGAGACGTTGTCCAAGTTCTCTGACATGTTGAGGTATCAACTGTATGAATGCAATGGAGACCTTATTTCTGTTGAACGTGAGATTCAGTACCTGCGCAACTATGTTGATTTGCAGCGCCTTCGGAAGGACGACAAGTATTCGATCGATCTAAAGGCTACCGGAACCTGGAACGACGCCCAGGTGGCGCCACTCATGCTGATGCCTTTGGTAGAAAATGCTTTCAAATATGTTTCGCATTTTCCTGGAGGCGACAATAGGGTTTCTATTCAGATCACAGGTGACTTGAGAGAACTTGCTGTTCAGGTGGTGAATACAAAGGATACCCGGGTAGCACCCCGCACGGCGGGTGGCATTGGATTGAGGAACCTTCGTCGCCGACTTGAGCTTCAGTATCCCGGAAGGCACACACTGGAGATAGATGACGGTAAAACGGTGTTTGATGTGAGGTTAACCCTTCAGCTTGGTTTATGAAACTGACTTGCGTGATCGTCGACGATGAGCCGGTTGCCCGTAAGGGAATGGCAGACTATGTGCGTGAGGTGCCTTTCCTGGAGCTGATTGGAGAATGTTCCAGCGCTGCCGAATGCGCATCCATTCTGAATGGCAATCGGGTAGACCTTCTTTTGCTTGACATCCAGATGCCGGGGATGACCGGTATTGATTTTCTAAAATCATTGCCCAACCCACCGATGGCGATTTTTACGACAGCTTTTGGTGAGTATGCCCTTGAAGGCTTTGCCCTTGATGTGATGGACTTTCTTGTGAAGCCTGTACCCTTCGAACGATTCCTGAAGGCTGTCACCAAAGCAAGGGACTTTTACCTGATGAAATCGGCAAGCGACGCTCGCGTTCCAACACCTGACTACCTGTTTGTCAAATCGAATGGTAAATATGAACGGGTGTCATTTTCAGAAATTCAGTTGGTGGAGGGGATGCAGAACTATGTCTTGATCCATCTTCCAGCAAGTCGATTGATTGTCTATATGACGATGACCGGAATGGAAGATCAACTTCCAAAAAATCTATTCATGCGCGTACACAAATCGTACATTGTCGGATTGTCCCATGTGAAGGCTATCGAAAACCATGAAATCCTTTTAACGAATCACCGGGTTCCCGTGAGTCGTCACCTTCGCGAAGAGGTGATGAAGCGCATCATGGGAGATAATCTGCTGAAGCGCTGATCAGGTGACCTCTTCCAGCAGTGTGCGGAAGGAAACTGCTCGTTCGCCAAATCTGGTTTTTACATGCTCCCTTAATGCCGGAGCAAATTTTTCCAGATAGTGCTCAATCTGATGGATGGATTTGGCCTGATACTGGATGGCGTACGACACCGTCTCTTCATCATCGGAAGCAAGCACCCGATACATGCGGTACCCAAGAAACATTTGGGTTTTCATTACATCAGGAATGTGAACCTCCTTCATCCACACCAGCCATTCCTGCTCGATTTTTTTGTCCACCCCTGTTGTAACATTGTAAATCAACATAGTCAAAAGTAAGACTGTGGAGGCCGATAGACAACAGCCGAAAGACTTAAGTAGACTGTTTTGCTGACGATCGCTGTCCAATATACAGTGCCAGCAAAACAAGACCGGTACCTACGAAGGTATACCATGTGATCGGTTCATCAAGTAGCACAGCGGCGAAGGCCAATCCGAAAATCGGGCAAAGAAAAAGCCACAAGGAAGCCCTGACGGTATCAATACGAAGCAGGTAAAGCCAGAGCTGTACAGCGCCTACCGAAACAGGCACTACCAGCCAGAAGGTGCTCAACCAAAATCTGAGGTCGTAGTGATTCTCTTTGCTGTGAAAGATCAAAGCAAATGGTGCGAGAAGTATTCCCCCGATAAGCACTTGCCAGCCGTTGATGGCTGTCCGCGACAGTTTCCACGGAATGGTGGCATAATAAACCGAACTGAATGAGTAAGCCAGCATGCAGGAGGCCATCAGCAGCAGTCCAGTAAGGGTGGCGTAACTATTCATCAGCAATGGGTAGGAGACGACAACAACACCAACGATACCAATGGCGATGCTGATCCAATGCATGGAGGAGACCCGCGTTTTCATCCAGAGTGCTGTCATGATTCCAATCATCAGCGGATTGAGCGCAAGCGCGATGGAGGTTACTCCAGCCGTTACGTCTTCCAGGGCAACAATAAAGACGCCGAGATATATGGTTGTATTGAAAGCACCAAAGATGGTTAACTGTACCCACTCTTGCTTCTGCGGCAATCGATCACGCTGAACAAGAGAAGCATAGGCAAGGAGCAATGCACCGGCCAGGAGAAACCGAACGGTAAAGAGCACCAACCCCTCTACAGACTGAATGCCAATCTTGCCCGCCGATGAGGCCGATGACCATAGCAAGGCAAACAGTAAACCTGTTATCAGGTATTGAATGGAAGGTCGATTCACTTTTGGACGGTGGGCTTCAAGGCCAGGAGACGATCAAGAAACATAATCCCTGAGGTATTCAAAGTACTTGGTTAGGTTGCCATTGTCTGCGATGGTTGCACGCGCGATGACGTGTTCTGGATCCTCGATAAGCAAAGGGCGAAGAATTCTGTCAATGAGGTCCCTGCCGAATTCTTCAGAAGCGCTGCGGGGTAACTCACAGGGAAGGTTGTCTATTGCCATGACGGTAACAAAGCCGGGATTGCTCATGGCCGGGTGCAGATCTTCTGTTGCAGGATCATAGTCATATAGCGGATCGGCGATGGATGTCGCTCTCTTGGTGCTTGGGACAGATCCGTTGATGTCGCAGGTGATGTCGGCAATCACGCGAATACGAAAGTCTGGTGACCGCATATCGGCTGAGGTGAAAAGCACAGGTGCCTGCGGATTCCAGAATGCTCCTGCAAGAAGAAGATCTGTCACTTTAGTGAATGCCGGAAATGTTGAAGCGTATTTTCCGGGGGATTGGTGAAATTCTTCCCTGTTAAAGTGACCTCCTTCTTTTCGGACATGGTAATCAGCGCTGCTGAGTTGTACATAAACAGGTTCATCAAATGTTTTCGTAAGGTATTCCGCAGAACTCACCTTGCGAATACCGGCAGTGTCGAGTGTTTCCATGGCACCCTTGGCGACACGTCCGGCGCCTGTTAACGCAATCTTTATCGGAGGGAGAGCGACTTTTCGCAGCTCAAGTTTAAGATCGTTGATGTCAAAGCACTCAAAGGCTCTTCGGAGGGAAAACAGTCCAAAGCGCTGACCGTATGTCATCAGGCCGTTGTAAGCACCCACGATACCTGCGAACCGGCCAAAGGCAACAAGGCGATTGCCCTGAGAATCTTTCAGTGCTTCATAGTCGATAAGCCTGATTTTCTTTTTGAGCACTTCCTGCAGCAACTGCTTGTTGTGTGGCTGCTTCTTGAGTGTGTGTGAAAAGAAGAAGTAGGTTTTGTTGGCAATGAGATCCGGGATTTGCACTTCTTTGATGCCCATGAGAATGTCGCAATCTTCAACGGAAGTATGAATGGGGATCTCCAATTCTTCATACTCCTTGTCCTGAAAACACCTCACAGGACTTGTTTGACAAATCATGCTGACCGATGGAAAGCGCTGTACAATTTCTTCAGCCTGCAACGGTGTGAACGGAACACGCTTGTCTGGAGGTATTCGACCTTCGCGAATGAGTCCGATCTTGATGGGTTTCATGTTGATCAATGGGCGGGTTGTTCAAAAATAGCGACTATTCACCACAACAAGATGGCATTCAAGTATCTTTAACAGCATGGAGTATGCCGTATTGGTATTGGGATGGGTCCTTTACTTCTTCATTCACAGTTTGCTGGCGTCCGCGTGGTGTAAAGCTGCCGTCAGGCGAATGTTTGGCGGAGATCGTTACTACCGGATTGTATACAGCGTACTTTCTATCGCTGGTCTCTTCGCGCTCTTGTTTCAGGGAAACCAAATAGAAGCGGCATACTTTTGGGACCGGTCCGCCATTGTAAGGTATTTGAGTCTTGTTGTGACCACATTCGGAGTGATGGTCATTCAGTCTTCTTTTCGTCAATACAGCCTGAAGGCCTTTCTGGGTTTTGGTGATGAAGGTGAAGCCTTCAAACAATCAGGCATCCTGAACTGGGTACGGCATCCAATTTATTCAGGACTTATTCTGGTGACCATCGGGTACTTTTTCTTCATCCCAAACCTTCCGTCCCTTGTGAGTGCCCTCAGCATTCTTGTGTACCTCCCAATAGGAATTGCCCTTGAGGAAAGAAAACTACTGGCGATTTTCGGAGACCGTTACCGGCAGTACTGTGAGGAGGTACCGTCTATCATACCAAAGCTGTCGAAGCTCAGGACACTTTAGCTTTCCAGCAATCCTCCGAGGAGGGAGCTGGCTTCTTTTCTCCTGTTGGATCCGTACGGTGATAACGCCTGAACCAACTTGCGGATGGGCATGGATTGCAGCCAGATTTTTCCCGTTCCACGGAGGGTAGCCAGATAGATGCCCTCACCACCGAAGATCATTGATTTCAGGCTTCCACTGGTTTCAACGTCGAAATCGATCTGTGACTCAAATGCAACCACACAGCCGGTGTCGACACGAAGCGTTTCATTCTGAAGGGAACGTTCGATGACTGTACCTCCGGCATGAACAAATGCTTTTCCGTCTCCCTGAAGTTTCTGAAGGATAAACCCTTCGCCGCCCACAAGTCCGGCGCCAATCTTGCGGTTAAACACGATGCTGAGTTTTGTTCCGAAGGCAGCACACAAAAACCCATCTTTTTGCACGATCAGTTCGTTGCCGCGGCTGGTAGCCAGGTCAATGGGAATCACGGTGCCGGGGTATGGTGCAGAAAATCCCACCTTGGCTTTCTTGTTGCCCCGGTTTGTAAAGTGCGTCATGAAGAGCGACTCACCTGTGAGCACACGACTTCCTGCGGAAAGTAATTTGTCGAACAGACTTTGATTGGCAGTGGAACCATCACCCATTTTAGCCTCGAACTGGATGCCTTCCTCCATAAACAGCATGGCACCGGCTTCAGCAATGACGGTTTCCAGGGGATCAAGCTCGACCTCAACGATCTGAATGCTCTCTCCCTTGATCTGGTAGTCAATGACGTGCGAATTCATGTGTTTTATTTTTTAGGTTTCTTCTTGCCGACTTGCTGATCATGCTCTTTCTGCTCCACAAGCTTCTTGTCCTCTACATTCTCGTCCAGAAATGCATTGATTTTTTCAATGTTCATGGTCGATTTTATTTCTCCAAATGAATCAATAGAAACCTCGAGACCGCTCAGGCTTTTATGAACGCGAGGCTTGCGCGAAGGTTTTGGAGATTTGCGGGATCGAACTTTCTTGGCCATAAGGAATGATGTTTTCTTAGGATGCAGATAACGACTGGAGAGCAAAGGCAATTCGCCGGGCTGTTTCTTCACCCCCAAGGATTTCGATGGTTTGCATCAAATCCGGACCAGCCATGCCGCCTGTCAACGCAATCCTGAGTGCTGCCAGCACCTGGCCAGGTTTTACGGCCTGACTGACCGCGACTTCTTCCATTAGTCCTTTGGCGCGTTCTGCATTCAAACCCGGTTCTTTCCCAACCTCATCCCGAAAAGCCTTCAGAAATTTAACTGCTTCGGCATTCCATTTCCTGGATACAGCAGCGTCGTCAAATTTGTCAGGGGCTACAAAGAACAATTTGCCTTGTTCCCAAAAATCCTGCGGATACGTTACGCGGTCTTTGAGCGCCGTGACGATCTGGATCGCTCTGTCAGCAGAGCAGGAAATGTTTTGATTTTTTAAGGCAGACAGAAGGTATTCCGAAAGTTCTGCGATGGGCTTGGCGCGCAGATAGTGCTGATTGTACCACTGTGCTTTGAGGATGTCAAATTTGGCCCCGGCTTTTCCAACACGTTCAAGGGAGAAAGCTTCAATCAACTCGGCTTGAGAAAAAATCTCCTGGGGTGTGCCCGGGTTCCATCCAAGCATGACGAGAAAATTGATCATGGCTTCCGGCAAGTACCCTGTTTCCCTGAAACCAGTGGATGTTTCGTTGGTTTTGGGATCTGTCCAGTTGAGCGGAAAAATCGGAAAGCCCATTCGGTCAGCATCACGCTTGCTGAGTTTCCCGTTTCCATCGGGCTTCAGTAACAATGGCAAGTGTGCAAATCGCGGCATACTGGATTCCCATCCAAAGGCCTTGTATAACAACACATGGTGCGGTGCCGAAGGAAGCCATTCTTCTCCCCGGATCACATGAGATATCTCCATCAGGTGATCATCCACAACATTGGCCAGGTGATATGTAGGCATGCCATCTGATTTCATCAGAACCTTGTCATCCAGTTGACTGGTTGATACGTTTACCTCGCCGCGGATGAGGTCATTGACCAATACCTCCTGGCCGGGGGACACGAGCAGTCTGACGACATGTGGTGCGCCGCCTGCTATCCTGCTGCTAACTTCTTCTTTCGAAAGTGTAAGGGCATTCTTCATGGACATGCGGGTGGCCGCGTCATACTGTGCATTGGGCGTGCGCTTACGCATTTCCTCAAGGTCGGCTTCGGTGTCGAAAGCATAATAGGCTTTGCCATCAGCAACGAGCTGGCTGGCGTAGCGGGAATAGATGTCCTTTCTTTCAGATTGACGATAAGGTGCATGAGGACCACCCGGTCCCACGCCCTCATCAATTTTTATTCCCACCCAGGCGAGTGATTCAAGGATGTATTTTTCGGCGCCAGGTACAAAACGAGTCTGGTCGGTGTCTTCGATTCTGAGAATCATGGTGCCCCCCGTCTTACGGGCAAGCAAAAAATTATAGAGTGCCGTTCTTATTCCTCCAATGTGGAGTGCCCCGGTAGGGCTGGGCGCAAAGCGAACACGAACTTTCGTCATGAGGGGCCAAAGGTACAAAATTCACTATGACACGACCCGGCGAATCACCTCCTTGGTGGTGGCCAGATGCATCCGGAAGTTCGACCATACAATGAAGTACATCAGGAACAACATACCGGATGCAATCCACAATGCGTAGATCGTTTTGTGTTGAAAAGTGCTGATGCCAACACCCAAAGCGATCAACACTGTCCAAAGTTTAAGTAGTAGCTGAATGGTGGGGAACAACGTGTAACGAAGCATAAGAATGGATCCGGTGGATGTTGTTTCCGCCCGCCCAACAACCAGTGGCAAATAGTGATTGGCACGTCGTACCCTTAGTGAAATTCTAAACCTGTCGTCCATCACCCACCCGGTAAAAAGTAATTCCGGTTCATCGGGTTGCAGAAATGGCTTTGTGGATGTGCTTACCGCGAGGCGCTGGAGCACGTCTTTTGCCGGTCTGTTGGATACCAGCGTTTCACGGTAGGATGGCAGCAGGGAGATCACTTCACGACGATGCAGGAAATTTCTACATGTACATCTTTGGGTAGCCGACTGACTTCTACGGTTTCGCGGGCTGGAGGATCAGATGTAAAATATGATCCGTAGACTGCGTTGACCTTGGGGAAGTCATTCATGTCTTTAAGGAAAATCGTTGTTTTCACCACTTGTTCAAAACCTGTCGAAGCAGCTTTTAGAATGGCCTGAAGGTTTTTCATGACCTGATGTGTTTCTTCTTCTATGTTCCCTGTGATCATCTTGCCAGAAGCTTGATGGATGGCAATCTGACCAGAAATGAAAAGCAGATTACCGGACTGGACTGCCTGACTGTAAGGTCCGATCGGAGCAGGAGCATCAGGTGAGAAGATAATATTTTTTGCCATATGATTCGGTGTTACTTTTGATCAAATATCACCATTTCGCCACAATCATTTGCCTCTTCAAAGCATGGAAATTGTCATTGTAGGTTCGAGGAATCAGGGCGATGAGTGCAAGGAAAAGTTTGGAGAAAGGCATAACGTTCGTTTGGTTTCCAGCTTGACCGCGGTCGATGAGGTCGGTAATGCAGAAGTAGTCATGGACTTCATTGCAGCACCGGGTAGTCTGGCTGTGTACGGAGCATTGCCTGGACTATTCGTTTTTATAGATGCTTCAATACACCCAGTGAAGGTGCCAAAAGAAGCAGTTGAGATGCTCAAAGGAAGAATTTTTGGCTTTTGCGGACTGCGTAGCCTTATCAATCGTGAAGTGCTTGAGATCGCCCTCATTGACGATAAGGATTTGGAAAGTGCGCGCTCCATTTGCGAAAAACTGACGACGGAGTATAAAATTGTTGCACATCAGGCTGGCATGGTTACGCCACGAATCCTCTGCATGATTATCAATGAAGCTTATCTTACTCTTCAGGAAGGAACGGCAACGCGCGAAGACATTGACCTTGCCATGAAATTGGGTACGAATTACCCTTATGGCCCTTTCGAGTGGGCTGAACGGATAGGATTGAAGAGCGTCGTGGAGGTGCTGAACGCTTCACGTATTGAATCAGGTGACCCTCGATATGAAGTGTGTGAGCTATTGACCCGGAAGGCTAAGGAGTCTGTGTCAAATCAAGCTTGAGGTACTTCGCTCCTTTAATTGGATTATCGTAATAAGCCGGAATCTCCACAAACCCCAGTCGCTGGTAAAGGGATTGTGCCTCACCCATGGTTCCCAGGGTATCGAGCAATACGGCGGAGTAGCCTGCTGATGCAGCCCCTTTAAGTATAGCATTGACAAGTTGTAAGCCAATTGCCTTGCCCCGAAAGGCTGGCCGCACATAAAGTCGTTTCATTTCTGCAGCATGGCCGTGCCCCTTTACCTTAAGCGGCCTAAGCGCACAACAACCTGCTGAAAGCTGATCAACTTTGGCGAGCAACAACAATCCTCCAGGTTCGCGGTAATCACCGGGCAGCCCCTTCAGCTCGTTGTCAAAATCCTGAAAGCATAGGCTGATACCAAGACCTGAAGCATACTCTGTAAACAGCGAGCGAATCTCGTTCATCTCTAAAGCGCTCGAAGGTTTGATGAGCTCCAACATAAACACTACAGGGTCACGCGTCCTTCAATGCAGGCAACGACTTCACCGCCTATCCAGATATCATTACCTACCTTATCGACAAACACCGAACCGTTCCGCCGTAGAACTGTTCCCTGAGTGGCGACATAGTGATCTCCGGCCTGACCAGAGGCAATCAGCCATTGCGCAATACCTGCGTTGAGACTGCCGGTTACGGGATCTTCTGGGACACCCAACGATGGTACAAATCCCCTCACCTCAAAATCAGTTTTGCTGCCTGCAGGATGAGGACCGATGACGCCAAGTGCCAACCCGCCCATCTTCTGAAAGTCGGGCTTGAGGTCAAGTACCTGACGTGCAGAACCCAGCATGATGGCACACCAACCCGGACCGTTGTCTACCCATTGGTGGGAAATGATTTCCTTTCTTGAGATTCCAAGGCAGGATGTAATCTTTAATAAGGTGTCTTCTCCAAGGTCTCCGGTTCGTTTTGCCGGAGGGGCGGCGAAGGCAAGTTTTGTTCCGTCACGTCTAATTTTAACAAGGCCGACACCGCATTCCTGAACAATGACTTCCTTGGAATGAGGCCTTCCTCCTGCGAGCAGCCATGCGTAACAACTTCCAAGGGTTGGATGTCCGGCAAAGGGAAGTTCGTCGCCCGGTGTAAAAATCCTGACCCGGTAATCCGCTTCACTATTCGTAGGCGAAAGGAGAAAAGTAGTTTCTGACAAGTTGGTCCACCGTGCAAAGCCTGACATTGTCTTTTCGGACAAATCATTGGCCTCATGGACCACGGCGAGCGCATTGCCAAGCAGCGGCTTGTTGGTGAAGACATCCAATTGGTGGTACTGATATGATTTACTCATGGCATTTGGGTAGTCCTGAATTTAGCCCATGATGTACAATTTCTCAAACCATGCAGTATGTCAATGGTTGATTAAGACCCAGTCAAGGATTTTTCAGGGCACTTTTTATTTTCCAACAAGGAAGGAACTATTCGACGGTAACAGACTTCGCCAGGTTCCTTGGCTGATCAACATTGCAGCCGCGCATGACAGCGATGTGATATGAAAGTAACTGCAAAGGGATAACCGATATGAGGGGCATCAAAGGCTCAATGGTAGCAGGAACCTCAATAGTGAACTCAGCCATTTTAGGAATCTGGGTATCACCTTCAGTAACAACGGCGATGACCCGTCCTTTTCTTGCCTTTACTTCCTGTATGTTCGACACCACTTTCTCATAGGAGCTGTCTTTGGTGGCAATAAACACCACGGGCATTTCCTGGTCGATGAGTGCGATCGGTCCGTGTTTCATTTCCGCGGCCGGGTAGCCTTCGGCGTGGATGTAGGAAATCTCTTTTAGCTTCAGCGCACCCTCAAGGGCTACAGGAAAATTATAGCCACGACCGAGGTACAGAAAATTGGTTACGTCCTTGAACTCCTCAGCCAGTACCTTGATCTGGTCATTAAGCTTCAGTGCGCGTTCCACTTTGGAGGGAATGTTTTCCATCTCCACGAGCATTTCATGAAATTTCTGTTCGGTGATTGTTCCTTTTTGATGAGCAACAATTAAGGCGATCATGTTAAGCACAGTGAGTTGTGCTGTAAAGGCCTTTGTGCTGGCCACACCAATTTCAGGACCTGCGTGAGTGTACGCCCCTGCGTGAGTGATGCGTGGTATGGAGGAGCCGACAACATTGCACACGCCAAAGATGATGGCTCCGCGAGACTTGGCCAGTTCAATGGCGGCCAGTGTATCAGCCGTTTCGCCTGATTGAGAAATCGCGATGACCACATCACCTTCCCTGATGACCGGGTTACGATAGCGGAACTCAGATGCATACTCTACCTCCGTAGGGATGCGGCAGAACTCTTCAAAAAAATATTCAGCGACAAGGCCAGCGTGCCATGAAGTGCCACAGGCAACAATCAGGATTCTGTCGGCATTGACCAGTTTATTGATGTACTCTCGAAGGCCACCGAGAATGAGCCTGTTGGAAGCGGAATCAAGTCGCCCCCTCATGCAATCCAGTATCGATCGGGGTTGTTCAAAAATCTCCTTCAGCATGAAATGCTCAAAGCCACCTTTTTCGATCGCCTCCAGCTCGATGTCTACGGTTTGGATGTATGGGGTAAGCGGAAGGTTAGCTACGTTCTTGATGGTAAGCTTACCGTTGTTGACCACAGCAATTTCCTGATCATTGAGATAGACAACTTCATTGGTATACTCCACGATGGGTGTAGCGTCTGAAGCCATGAAGAATTCCCCTTTACCTACTCCGACCACCAGTGGGCTTCCTTTTCTTGCAGCGATCAGAAGATCAGGATCATCAAAAGACATCACAACGATCGCATAAGCACCGACAACTTTTGTTAGCGCAAGCCTGACGGCTTCATCGAGGGCACACTTTTCTTTCTCCTTAATGTCTTCAATGAAGTGAATGAAGACTTCTGTATCGGTTTCGCTCAGGAACGTATGCCCCTTTCTTACGAGCTCCTGCTTAAGTGCAGCGTAGTTTTCAATGATGCCATTATGAATAATGGCGAGGTGTTTGGTAGCAGAATAATGTGGGTGTGCATTCTCGTCGCTTGGCTCACCATGCGTTGCCCACCGAGTATGGCCCATTCCAATGCGGCTGTGCAGGTTCTGGCCATTCAGGTAGGTCTCAAGTTCCGAGACCTTGCCTTTTTTCTTGTAAACATTGAGCGCTCCGTTAAGCAGGGCAATGCCCGTACTATCGTAGCCGCGGTATTCAAGTCGCTTGAGCCCTTTGATGATTACATCACTGGCCTGGCGGTGACCCACATAGGCAACAATGCCGCACATATTAAGGGATTGCCGTTAGCGGTTTGGTGTAATACACCCGCAATTTAGCAGAAGATGGGTCCAAAAGCAGCGAGCTAACCGATTTTTGAAATTCCATATCGATAGGATACACGGCGATTGATTTTGCGCGCTTGGAACTGGTTTTTAAGTTGAGTAGTTGCTGAAAGAACTCCGTGACAATAATGGGGTCGATTTTCCCTGTACCCTGATCCACAAACACCGAGTTACCTGAGAGTTCGTTGAGGATAACCGCGCGGGTTTCATCAATATTTACGGTGAGTAGGTTCACCCCTCCGTTGAGCTGTATGGCGCGTAAATAGGGATCGTAAACAGGTTGGTTGTTGATCAATGTGTCAAGGTAAATGGGCCTGAATCCATTAATGGAGTCGAGAATGGCCAATTGAATTTTCTGCGGCGGCTTCGTTGAAGAAATGTTCTCCATGATAAACTCTGCTGAATTGATAACCACCACATCCAGTGAATCAAAGTAATCGAACACGGGAGTCAAGTCCAGTTTGGTCATCAGCCCCGTTCCACTCTGAATGGGCAGATTGCCATCAACAGTATGGAAGTCCTCAAAAGGCACAATGCCGGACAGGGGAGTTGAACTCCAATCCGCTTCAATTCCACTAAAGGAAATGGAGGGAAAGACCTCTTGCTTGTCTTCAGATACCTGGAGGATCGTGTAATAGATCGGATAATCGACGGCATAAACATTTGCTCCTTCCTTATACTTTAGAATTACTTTTGAGTCAAATTCTGAAGGTGTTGGAAGACTGTAGACGGGAGCAATGCCCAGGATCTTGCTCGCTGACGGTGAGGTAACGGCAAAACCCGGATATCGGGAGGTAAATGTTGAAAAATTGCTGAATACGGCCTGGTCGTTTAAAAGGTCGTTGAAAAGATTGAGACCATATGTGCTATTCAGTTTTATGGTCAAGGTAAAATAGGCATCATTTGCTGCAGTATTGTCGATGTATGCTGCCCAACCATCCCGTATTTCGTCAGCGCCAAGCTCGATCAACGTGTCCGCAACAGCGGTAGCGCCGAGATTGACAGGTGTTGTGTTATAATATTCCACAGAGGAATTGAGTTGATCCACGATTTCATAAACTTCGAGAAAAACAGCACTGTTATCCAGCGGCCCATACGCGTAATAGTCGAACTTAAGCTGGAGCTCCAGTGATTCAAACACTGCATCTGGCGCAGGTGTGGTCCATTGCACGGGAGGAGAAAAATTGAAATAACTCTTGGCTTCAACATGCCCAAAGGTTGGATCCGTTGCATGACCAACCAGAAGGCGATTAACCCCCTCCTGCAGGGTATTTCTTGTTGACAATGGAGAATGAAGCAAAACGCTGGCATTCAGCGGAATTTCTACATACCGAATGGCAGAACGGGATTCTTTGCGATAGCCGATCAGTGCGGCATCATCCGTACATGAAAGCAAAAAAAGAAGAACACTGAGGAATGCAAACCCGACTGATCTAACCAGCCAGTTCCGTGTACAGGTTGTAAAACGATTCTGTATAGTTATCGTCCTTCTCGATGGTTTCAACTTTCTTCTCTTTAATTTTCTTAACTAAACCTTCCAGTTTTTTATTGTCCCCGGCCACAGAAACCACATCTGCAAATTGGGCCCCCAATTTAATAAAGCCTTCGTAATCCCCCGTTTTGAGGTGGCCCAGCATGTTATCCTCTATGTCCATCATCTTCACCTTACCCATCAGGTCGCCCTTGAACTTGTGACTAAAGCTGTTGTTGTAAATGGTGAAGACGGTCTTTGTATTCTTAAACAACGGATCATTCTTGTACGTTGTTTTCAGGTAGAGCGGTATGAAACTCGTAATCCAGTCATTGCAATGCACGATGTCTGGTCCCCAGCCTAGTTTGCGAACGGTCTCGATGACCCCCTTGCAGAAGAAGATCGCCCGCTCATCGTTGTCTTCGTAAAACCTGTTTTCCTTGTCATGAAACATGGACTTACGATGAAAATAATCTTCGTTATCGATGAAGTACACTTGCAATTTCGCGTTTGGGATAGAGGCCACCTTGATGATCAGCGGCTTTTCTTCATCACCAACAGATATATTGATCCCGGAAAGACGGACAACCTCATGAAGCCTGTTTTTTCGTTCATTGATCAAACCAAACCTGGGCACAAGAATGCGGATTTCCATTCCCTTTTCTTGCATGGCCTGCGGTAGTTTACGAACGAATTCGGCAACCTCGGACGTTTGCAGAAAGGGGTTGATCTCACTGGCTACATAGAGGATGCGTAGTTTGGACATAGTCTTGATTTTTATAAAGAAACGAGGGACAAAGATACGGGAATTCCACCCCTTATTCAACTGTGGCTCAATTATTAAGCCTATATTTGCGACCTTCCAAAAAAAGGCTTGGAATGCACATTTTTAAGGAGATCGCACCCCTGCGGGACCATCTGAAATCGCTCCGGTCTGGCCAGTCTTCAATAGGTTTTGTTCCCACTATGGGAGCCCTGCACAAGGGTCATCTGGGATTGATCAATGCATCAAAAAATCACAACGATATAACGGTCTGTTCCATATACGTCAACCCCACACAATTCGGCAATCCGGAAGATCTCGCCAAGTATCCCAGAACGCTGGAACAGGATATTGACCTGTTGGAGCAAGCATCATGCGATGTGTTGTTCTGTCCATCCAACACCGTGATGTATCATCGTGCAGAACCGTTGACCATTTCGTTTGACAAGCTCGACCGCATCCTTGAAGGTGAATTTCGTCCCGGTCACTTTAGCGGCGTCGCCGTCGTCGTTTCAAAACTGTTTAATATCGTTCAACCAGACATTGCTTACTTCGGTCAAAAGGACTACCAGCAAGTCATGATCATATCAAAACTGATTGAGGCCATGAAGTTCAACGTTCAGCTTCATGTTGTTCCAACAGTCAGGGAACATGATGGTCTGGCTCTTTCATCACGAAACCAACGCTTGTCAGTTGACGAACGCAACAGGGCAACCGTCCTTTATCAGGGATTGCGCGCCACCCAACAGGGCCTTATACAAGGCCTGCCGCTTTCTGAATTACGAACAAGGGTTGCTGCATTGTGTGATAGCAAAGGCGTCCGGATGGAATATCTGGAGGTTGTTGATCAGGATACCTTCGAAGTGAAAGAATCACCCACACGTGCAGTGATCCTGATAGCGGCCTATGTGGGCAATGTGCGTCTTATTGATAACCTGGTGGTTGAATCACAAGACGAGATCGCATGAGCAAGGGACTTCGATCGGCATTACAGTATGCTGGCATGCTCGCCATCACAGCCCTTCTGCTTTGGCTTTCACTACGTGGACTTAATGTTGGAGAGGGAGAGAACAAGGCGCAGTACATCTGGCGGGCATGGCAGGGATCAGACAAAACCTATCTTCTGGCCATGTTGCTGGTTGCCTATATCAGTCATTTCCTTCGTGCAGAGCGGTGGCGGATGTTGCTGGAAGCAACAGGCAACAAAGTAAAGCTCAGCACCAGTTTTTATTCGGTGATGATAGGATACATGGTGAATCTTGCCATTCCCAGGGGCGGTGAAATTTCCAGGTGCTACAACCTTCTCAAGCTGGAGAAAACACCGGTAGAAGTTTCGTTCGGAACTGTCGTTGTTGAACGTATCGTCGACGTGTTATGTCTGCTCGCCGTCATTGCCATTGCTTTTCTTGTTGAATGGGATAAACTGATGATGTTTATTTCATCGCTTGGAATAGGATCAGGCGAATCAACGGCAATACCCTGGTGGATGTATGCCGGCGGAGTTTTAGGAATACTCTTCCTGTTGTCTTTGTATCAATTCAGGAAGAACCCAGCCTTGTTGAAGATCCTTCGTGGCTTCAAAACCGGATTGCTTTCTGTTTTTGAAATGCAGCATAAGTGGCTGTTTATTTTTTACTCGGTTGCGATTTGGTTTTTGTATTTCATGATGAGCTACACGGTAATCATGGCCTTTGAAACAACCGCTGATTTGGGCTTTGGCGCGGTGCTTACCTTGTTTGCCCTTGGCGCCATTGCCATGGCGGCGCCACTTCCGGGAGGAACGGGTTCTTATCATACGATTGTACCACTTGGCCTTGTTGTGCTCTACGCATTGCCACAGGCAGATGCTATTGCATTCGTTTTTATTTTCCATGCATGGCAGACCCTTTCCATGATCATGGGGGGAGTTGTATCTTTGATCATCAGCTACACACTTGTCAGATGGAAGACACCGCCAACAAAATAAAGGGCCTTGCCGAAGGAAAGGCGCTTGTTGAAAAGTGGAAATCCCAGAGAAAGAAAGTGGTGTTCACCAACGGCTGCTTTGACATTCTTCACCTTGGTCATGTTGATTATCTGGAGAAGGCACGGAACCTGGGAGATGTCCTGGTCGTTGGATTAAATACCGATGATTCCGTGAGCAGGTTCAAAGGACCTCAGCGACCCATTCAGGATCAGCAATCCAGGGCACGGGTCATGGCAGCGCTTCAGGCAGTTGATTTGGTCGTTTTTTTCAACGAAGACACCCCAATAAAGCTGATTTCTGAACTCCTTCCGGCTGTTTTGGTCAAAGGGAGTGACTATTTGGCAGAAAACATCGTTGGCTCAGATGTTGTTAAAAATGCTGGAGGTGTCGTGCAAACAATTGAATTTGTACCAGGTTATAGTACGACACGCGTAGTAGAGAAAATTAAAACAACTTAATAGAAAACATATGGGATTTGGTGCTTTGATCATTGGTGGTTTCTTTATGCTGGTTGGCTGGATGGTTAGCTCAAGGCTAAAGAGCAAGTTCAGGGAATATTCCCAGGTTCATTTGTCCAAGGACCTGACGGGCGCCGACGTTGCGCGGCTCATGCTTGCCGATAATGGCATTCATGATGTCCAGGTGGTCAGCGTGGAAGGTCAATTGACCGACCACTACAATCCTGCGACAAAGACAGTGAATCTTAGTGAAGGGGTCTACCATGGAAGAAATGCAGCAGCAACAGCAGTCGCTGCACATGAGTGTGGTCATGCCGTTCAGCATGCCACGGCCTACTCGATGTTGCAGTTCCGTTCGGCCATGGTTCCGATTCAAAATGTCAGCGCCAGTGTACTTAACTTCATCATGATGGCAATGATTTTCGGTGGTTTCTTCGCCGGAAGCGTGCTGCCCTGGAGCACAGCACTTCTCGTGATGATCGCCTGTTACGGCGTGTTCGCTGTATTCGCGATTGTTACTCTTCCAGTCGAGTTTGACGCGAGTCGTCGTGCGCTTGCCTGGGTGAAGACGCGCAATATCGTCACCCCTGGTGAATATGACATGGCTCAGGATGCGTTGAAATGGGCTGCCATGACATACGTTGTAGCTGCCATCGGTGCCATCACTACGTTGCTTTATTACGTGATGATGTACCTGGGTGTCAATCGCGATGAGTAAGACTTCCCTTTAAGCAGTTATTAATGACCTCGGATTGGTTCCGGGGTCTTTTTTTTGAACGTTCCGCCAATACTTACTACTTTCAATCCCATAACCTATTCCAGCGCAAATGAATTTTCAATTGACCGAGGAACAACTGGCGGTACAGCAGGCAGCACGTGATTTTGCACAGAATGAGCTGCTGCCAGGCGTTCTTGAAAGGGATAAGCACCAGAAATTCCCTGAAGAATTGCAGCGAAGAATGGGACAACTCGGGTTCATGGGTATGATGACGAACCCCAAGTACAATGGGGGCGGCATGGACACCATTTCTTATGTGCTCGCCATGGAGGAATTATCAAAAGTTGATGCCTCTGCTTCCGTGATGATGTCGGTAAACAATTCACTGGTGTGCTGGGGATTGGAAACCAGTGGATCGGAGCAACAAAAGGAGAAGTACCTAAAACGGTTGGCGGCAGGGGAAGTCATTGGCGCCTTTTGTCTTTCCGAACCGGAGGCTGGTTCTGATGCAACAAGCCAAAGAACGACGGCTGAAGACAAGGGCGACTACTATTTGTTAAATGGAACGAAGAACTGGATCACCAACGGAAGCAGCGCCAGCGTATACCTGGTGATGTGCCAGACAGATCCGGCCAAAAAGCACAAGGGAATCAATTGTCTCATCGTCGAGCGGGGCATGCCTGGTTTTGTTGTTGGCAACAAGGAAGACAAGATGGGCATTCGGGGAAGTGATACGCACTCCCTGATGTTTACGGATGTCAAGGTGCCAAAGGCAAACCGCATCGGTGAGGAAGGGTTTGGGTTTACCTTTGCGATGAGCACCCTGAATGGCGGTCGCATCGGAATTGCCGCACAGGCCCTCGGCATTGCTGCCGGAGCTCATGAACTCGCACTTAAGTATGCCAAAGAGCGAAAGGCATTCGGCAAACATTTGTCTGATCACCAGGCAATACAATTCAAGCTGGCTGAGATGGCTACAAAGGTGGATGCAGCCAGGCTACTTGTTTGGCAGGCCGCATACCTGAAGGATCAAAAGAGAAACTTTGTCAAGGCCGCGGCGATGGCCAAACTCTTTGCTTCTCAAATTGCACAGGAAGTGACGACGGAAGCTGTTCAGATTCATGGGGGCTATGGATACGTAAAGGAGTTTCATGTCGAGCGCCTGATGCGAGATGCCAAAATCACGCAGATCTACGAAGGCACCACCGAGATTCAGAAAATGGTGATCTCGCGCGAATTGTTGCGATAATGCATGAAGACACTTGGCCTGGCGTTTTTCATTTTTCTCGCCGGATGCTCATCCAACATTCAGGTCGTATCGGTCGGGTTTGAGAAAGCCTCCGCACCACCTCCACCCAATTATTCTTTGGTCAATCACTGGGCTTCTTTGCCTGAAAAACGTGATGCTGCCGACAGTGTACCAATTAACTCGGGATACCGGAATGACCAGTCGACAGCAAAGGCGGATGTGTTTTTTATCTATCCAACAATTTATACAGGAGAGCCCAGCAAGAAGTTTCCATGGAATGCCGACCTGACCGATGTAGCGCTCAACAGGGAAATCCAACAGTCGACCATTCTAAATCAAGCAAGCATTTTCAACGGCTCATGCAGGGTTTACGTTCCCTACTACCGACAGGCTCACTTGTATGCTTTTTACACCTCACAGGATGATGGCGCCAAAGCCCTTGATCTCGCTTACCAGGATGTAAGAGCGGCTTTTCAGTTTTATCTGGAGCACTACAACAACGGCCGGCCGATCATCATTGCTTCTCATAGCCAGGGAAGTTATCATGGGATGAGACTGATTAGAGATTTTTTTGACGGAAAAGAACTGCAAAAACAACTGGTCATGGCGTATCTGGTTGGGCGCGCCATACCAAGGGATGCATTTGCATTCATCAAACCAACGGAGCGACCCGATGAGACTGGGGTCTGGGCTTCCTGGAATACTTTCGCTCGCGGATACATTCCGGATACATACGACCGCTACTACCCCCAGGCTCTTTCAATCAATCCCCTTCTCTGGAATGCGGGGGAAGATTTTGCATCGAAAGATCTAAATACTGGCGGGGTAGGATTGAAGTTCACCATGGTACCCCACCTGGCGGATGCACAAAATCACGCCAACATGCTTTGGACCAACAAGCCATACGTGAAAGGCCGAGCATGGCTGAGAACAAAGGTGTGGCACCGGGCTGATATGAACCTGTATTACGGAAATATCAGGAACAACGTGGCGCTTCGTATTGACAGGTTCATGAGTTTGCATCCCTAAAATAGTTGTTGGCCGATCATCCGGCCGTTTGAAGGTTGCCTGCGACAGAATACTCCTTGACATTCGACGGCTATGGGAGCAACTCAACTGCAATGGATAACCACTTGACCTCTGGTTGAGGATGAATTTGGCCAATCCTGCTAAATTAAATTTTTTCATTCACCCCCCTTGAGCCAATCACCCTTCGCGATCCATCGTCGCCTGATGAGAATTTTTTTCCTGACATCAACACTGATGGTAATCACCATCCGGTTGAACGCTCAAAACTCGAAGGATTCTGACAATGAAACGGCTAAAGTACGCCCAATCATCACCTACGAACGACTGTTCCAGTTTTCCTTGTTCCCGGGCATCAGCACCAACGGCATTAACAGCGCCTCTTACATCAATACATTTTCATTGAATGCATTTGGCGGTCATTCCGCGGGAAACCGGGCCCTTGAAATCGGACTGATTTCAAACTCGAACCGTTTTAGTTTGCGTGGCATTCAGCTGGCTGGCCTGGCCAATGTCCTTGGAGCCAACGCCTACAGCAACCTGACAACGTCCGAAGAACGGACATTGCTCAACAACGGTGCAGAAAGCAGCAGCAGAGCAATTCAAGTGGCGGGGTTCATGAATTACGTTCGTGACGATGCCACAGGATTTCAGTTGGCGGGTGTGACCAATGTGGTAGGCCGGGACATGAAGGGTGCACAAATTGCGCTGCTGGGCAATGCCGCCCGCGATCATGCAGAAGGCCTTCAACTGGGAGGCTTGTATAATCTTGCAGGTAAGTCTGCATCGGGTGTGCAAGTGAGTGCATTGTTCAACTACACGAACAGCGAATTGAATGGTATTCAATTGGCCCTTGTCAATAAAACAAGAGTGATCAAAGGAGCAAAGACGCAGCCGCCTACGAAAGCCCGTGGTTTGCAGGTGGGACTGGTCAACTTCAGCAAGTCCATGCACGGTACCCAGATTGGCTTGGTGAATTTCGGTGGATCCTTGCGTGGCAGGCAGATTGGACTCATCAATTTTTTCGACCGGGCACCAACCAAGGAATACACAACCAATGGAACACCCATTGGACTCATCAATAAAGGCTCATTTGGTACAACGTATCGTTTGTACTTCACAGAAGTTTTCCCGCTCAACTTCGAACGCACATCGGGCAACTGCCTGAATTGCACCCATACGCAGAGTCAAATGCCCTATGAAGACCGCAACCAGATATTTAATCAAAATGCCCTGATCCTCGGGATGGATCCTGCCAACAATACCTGGGGATTTGGATATGGGTTTATGAAGATGTTGTACAACAAGTCATCGATGAATCCCAAGGACAAATTCAACCGGAAACGACTGATGACGTATGGGGTTAGATTTCTTCACATGAACCGTGATCGAAAATTTGACCCCACCTTCAATTTACTAACGCGCTTGAATGTTGAGTATGGTATTCGGCGATGGCCCGGATATATTTTCGTAGGTGCTTCCTTGAACTACTTTGTTCAGTCAACGAGGAATGCGGAAATCTATGAGATGAAAAGTGAGATGGTGTCCGTTCAACATTCGCCTGATCTAAGGGGAGGCTTTTGGCCGGGATTCAATATCGGCTTCCAATTCTGGACAAACAGCAGGTTCTAAGAGCTGATAAAGGTAACCCTTACTTGCAGCTTCTGTCCGCTGATTCGTTGGTCAACGGCTCTTTGCTTGGACTGTTAGTGAACAGTGGGGTTGCTATTTTTTTTGTAGGATAATCACCTTGTTTATTTCGCGCACCAGGATTTCTAATTGTCCCTTCAATTGTGTGTATGCTTGAGGAGCATACACTGCCTTTTTCAGTATGTATTCAGCTGTTGCTTCCAAACCGTTGTTAGTTGGATTGAATGCGATAGTCACTTTTATCAGATCATCATCCGTCGAAATGCCAATGGGTGTTTCGGATATTCTATAATCTGACGGAATGATGATTCTGCTTTTGTATTTCATCGTTCGCAAGTAATTGAAATCTACCGGGTAAGTTCTTTTCTCACGGTTAAGGCCTGTTTCCGACGGAGGGAAATCGAGAAACGGTCTAAAGACCACCTTTCCAGCCACTGTTTCTATTTCTGCCTGCCCTGAAAAATTAATAATGTAAGGCCTTAGTGTGTTGCTGTAATTGAAACCACTCGCTGTTGATGCTTCCAGTTCGTACGATTCCTTTAGCATCGTCTTTAGTTTTGCGGTATCATTAAGATATGATTTGCGTAAGTCAAGCGCGAGGTACTCAGTTGATGCAATGCTGCCATTCACCAAAGCCGTTCCGTCGACCGGATTGAGATGAATATTTGTTGTGATTTCACTGATCGAAGTGACCTTCGAGTCCAGACCGACCCAGTTTTCCGTTTCCTTGCTTACAATAAGCCCGTTACCATTCATGCACGATGCCGGTAGCCGATCATACGCAAGCAGTGGTTCTGTTGCCTCTGTCAAGAAGGTTGGCTGTCCTAGAACAAATACGACGACGTTGTTGAAAAAATGTTCGAAAGGATAATCCTGGTGAACTTTCCCGTGACTCCTTGTACTCATCAATACGAGATAAACATCGATGTCAGCCGCTGCCAGCGTGGCAGCAAGTAACAGATTGAGTTCCGCTGAATTTCCGGTCTTTTGTGTAATCACGGCCTTGGCAGACTTCGTCGCATACCGCCCATAGTGTCCTGTCCAGGTAAAATTCGATCGAACGTAATCGATAATTGCCTTCGCCTTTTTGGCATCTGGGGGCCCTGTCAATTTGAGTTCGTCCTCAACGATGTCTTTGCCATACTTTTTGCAAGAGTTAAAATACTTACCGAAGTCCTCATGCTCCAGCATCGATTTGCACATGTTTGGCCAATTGGTTTTATATTCTTTGTAGGTGCCATCCACCCGATTGACCTTTGAAAGTTGGAAATCTATTTTCAGTATACAGTCTTCTGCGGAGGTAATAAAGGATTCATTTGTAAACGAAGGAGTGTCTTTGAGGATAAATGTTGTGACCATGTCGTTGTAACGAATATCCCCGTACGATTTCTTTGGGAATTCTGGCTCACTGTTTTGGTAGTCAAATTTGGTCATTCCCTGTGCAATAAAGTCGTATTCGTAGAACGGAGTCATGCCCACTGAATACTCACTGTAACGTGTGGGTATCTCGCTCTGGAAATTCCAATCGGGTAAGTTGAAGAGAAAGGGAGTTATAACTGTGTATCGAAAGTCTATTATAGTGCCTTCCTTGACATCGGGAAGCACAAATTTCTTCACGCGTACATTTTCGCTGACCTGTTCTTCAAATATGGTAGTTGGATCCAGTCGACGAATGATCGTCTGACCGCTTTCTTCATTGAATGCAATGGCATCGATATCCTCCACCTTTTCGGTGCTGTTGGCACTTTCACGGTAGAAAGGAATACTCACCGCTGCATGACGAGCACCAGACCTCTTGAAGATCTTCACACGTTTCATACGGGTAAAGTGAATGTCAAGGCCCTCACTTCCGGCCGACATGAATCGTGAGGAGCCAATATCAAATACGACAAGAGCTTCTGCATCGGGTTCATCGCTTGGCGCCGTTAGTTTCCTTTCCACTTCAGAAAGGATACCGAAAGTTGGTCTGATCTTCTGCCCTGTGCAGGGTGTGCAAAATATGAAAAGTCCGGGAATCAGGACGAAGGCAAATGACCTGTTATTACCGTGTGCCATTTGGGTTGGGTTCAAGAATAATTGCGGATTGGCGATCAAAATCCTGAATGCCTTTGAAGAAGGAATAGAATTTTTCGTAGTTAGACAATGGAATGTTTCCTTTGGAAACAACGAGTTTCCGAACCACGCGGATTACATCATTTTCAATATAATAGGTAACCAAGTACGAGCCGAATGCCGTCTCATGGTGTACGTCTTGAGGAAGGCTCACCTTGAATTCTCGGATGAAATCCAGTCGATAGGACATAGATTGCTCTATGTCAGTAGGGTATGGGAGAGAAACAGGGTTTTTCCTTTTCGGTGGATCTTCCCAGTCAGGAAGTGAGAGCTGGAAAGGCTTTATAACCAGAGTGTTTCCGAGTTTTCGAATTTGTTTGGTAAGGTCTAATTCCAGCGCAAGTTCAATCTCGGGTGTATCTCTGCTCTCCTGTCGGATAGTCCACTTGGAAAGGCGGCATCCGCTCCAAGCTATACCCTTCTCAATGACGGTCCTCAAATTGTCCTCGGTTTCGTTTACCTGGTAACTACGGATAGTCTCAAATTCATCACCTCGCAATAGCCAGTTTGCAGTTGCCTTTCCAACTCCTTCCTTGTCGATCTCAATTTCATAAGACTTTATTGTCTTTACCTGAGCGGGCTTTAACGAAGGTGTCCTTACAATCCGACTGTCCGTATCGGTTGTCAGAAGGGCATCTCGATCCTGCGTAAAAGTCCCTAAATAATTATAAGGAAGAAAATTGGCCGTATTCTCCAGCCAGATTGTATCTATTCCCATAGGAATACATAGAACCACGTGGTTGAATTGAGGACCTGGTATCTCCTTTCGAATGGCCCGTGGCACTTCCGCCCCATTGAGGTATGCGTAATACGATTCAATTCCCGCGGCTTTAAGTAGACACTTTGTAAAAGTGGTGAGTGCTTTACAATCACCGTATCGATTCTTACTGACATAAGAAGCTGGGTATGATTTCAAGCCGCCTACGTCAATCGCAACATTTATGTACCGGGTGTTATCTTGTACATAATGGTACAACCTTCTAATGATCTCATTCTTGTTGCTAGTTTCTTTGGTTATCTTTTCGATCTTCTGAAGCTCATACAGCGGTAAATCGGTGGTTCCAACATTGAGCGTCGCCTGCCACTTTCCATAAGAAGCCCAGGAATCCATACTTCCAGGAATTCCATAAACAAAACTCTTTGGCGCAACAATTATCTGAGGCAACAAATCTGAAGCGTGAGGTGAGTACTTCTCTCTTTTACCTGCGGCTAGGTTTTCATAATGCCATGTCCTCACCACCTGGTCCTTCACTAAAGTGCTGTCCCCTTTCTGATCCTTTGGATGATCAATTAAGACACGAAAATCACGGGGATGGCTAACGTTTAAACTGGCCTTTTCGACAGAGACATTGTATAAATAGGGCACAGGCAACCACCGACATAAATACAGATACCTCTCTTCAATGGTTCTATAATGATATGCGATTCGATACGGGTATTGATTCCACTTCAAGCTAAACTCTAAAACCCAATCATCCTCGAAGAATGATCCTTCCGAGATATTATGCCGCGCAGTAATCTCTTTCTTTCCTAATGATCTTAATTCCTTTCCATCCACCCCAACAATGGAGGCTTCAAGGATTTCAACTTTGTCACCTTCATTATAAGGAATGGAAACATTAGAAAGCCAGTCCAATTCTTTGCTATTAATTTGGATTATATACCGATACTCCGTCACGAGTTTACCCTTTTCCAATCGTACATCTGTACGATATTCTAAAACCTGCCCATCGGACTTGACTGCAAGAATGAACGCAAGGGAGATAGCCAAAAGAAAGTAATGTGCCATTCCTGGCGCCATTAATCTTGTCGCTTGATTAATCCCCATAAATAAATATAACGATAATCTCACGGGATGAAGCCCTGTCAAACTGTTAGAATCCGGAAATTCTAATCACTTCCCTGCTTCGACCCGCTGATTCCACTCATAGACTTCCTCGCTGATTTCAGTCAGCAGGTCGGGATCTTTCTCCAGGGCATTACCAATGACAATCATGTCAGCACCTGCCTCGAGAGCCTGGAGGGCCTTCTTACCTGAGTTGATGCCACCACCAACAATCAAAGGCACCGAGATTGTCTTGCGTACCGTTGAGATCATTTTTGCGCTAATTTCCTTTTCTGCACCACTGCCTGCATCAAGGTAAATCAACCTCAGACCAAGCATCTCACCTGCCAGGGCGGTACATGCCGCAAGTGAGTATTTATCGTCGGGAATTGGTGTCGTGTTGCTGATGTAGGCCACGGATGACGTGCGGCCTGAACTGATCAACACATAGCCGGTGGGAAGTACTTCCAGGTTATTGTTTTTAAGGATGGGCGCTGCCTGTACATGCTGACCGATAAGAAAATCGGGATTGCGTCCTGATATCAATGAAAGAAACAGGATGGCATCAGCACCGGGGTCAATCTGTAGAGAACTTCCAGGAAATAGAACGACAGGGATGCTGACGTCTTCTTTGATGGATTGAATCACCTGACCCATGTTGGGAGTAGTGATCAGGCTGCCGCCGACAAAGAAGAAGTCTATACAATTTTCGTTGGCAAGATGAATGAGGTGACGAAGTCGTGACGAATCGTCCACCTTGTCGGGATCAACCAGTACGGCAATCGACTTTTTTCCCAGACGATGCCGGGCCTCAATGATCTCAAGAATGCTCATCTTCTTTCTTTCGTGAAGCCAGGTATTCGGAGATCTTCTCACGGGCGATGTCAAGAAGCATGACGGCACCCATATTGACAATTCGGGTTCCTACTTCACCGAAAATAGAAGGGACAGATTCTTCTTCATCCTGGTCAACGGTCGCGGTGCCCATTTCAGTTTTCTGTGAAACATTGGCCGTGTTTTTTTTCTTTTTCTTCTTTTTTGAAAGGGAACTAATCAGCAAATATGTAAGGGCCAGTGATCCTCCAATGATCAGGGCATTCTTCAGCATCTGATCGGACTTTTGAGTGAGATCACTAAGGTCCTTTTCAAGGGCACGCTTGTGCCGATCGGACGTTTCAATCAATTTCCTTTTTTCAGGATCCTGTGTTTCCAGCAATTCCATCGCTACTTGCCTTTTTTCTTTATCGCTTCCATGAACTCTTTCTCAAAATACTCATAGATCGACTGCCTGAAAACAATCACGATGAGAAACAGCAGGGTATACAGACCGGCCACTGACCAATATCCCAAGTATGCTGATTGCAGATAGGACGAGATGAAATGCGCCAACCCAATGCTCAGGAACAGCAATATGAGAAACCCGACAAGCATCAGTGTAACAACAATGATTGCCCGAGCAATGGTCTTCGCCAGGTCTTCCCGGATTTCAACCTTCATCAATTCAATACGGGCCTCCACATATCCGGTCACGTGCTGGACCAGACTGTCGAGTCGCAGGAATTTAAGAATGGATTCAACGATTTTATCCATAGCTGCAATATAGCGGATTTTGCGCTTTCGACTGATGCATTTCGCCGAACCGGCTTATCGGTGACCGTGATTATTTGCGCGCTACGCTCAGCAACTCCTCCTGCACAACCACTCGTCCCAATGAGTCGCGTGTATCACGCCGAACAAGCAAGTTGGACCCTGAACTGATATAACTCCAGATGGTCTCAGGCACGCCGGATTCATACGCCTTTTCAAAAACAAAGACAGAGTCCACCACAAGGTCTTCGTGAAGCCGAAGTTGAGGTATTAATTCGCGAATGCACATCTGGAATTTTCCTTTGCGGTCTTCTCCATCCCTGCAAAAGCCGGGTCGATTCAATTCGAAGAGTTCATTGTTGATGATGAGAAGATTGTTCTTGTGGTACACGGAGTAAATCTGTGAAGGGCCGCTGGTGTTGTTACCTGCATATTCTGTCCAACTGCTGACAAACTGGTTCTCGAAAGTTTTGGTGATGACTGTGCTATAGGTGGTTTTGCTCTCTTCCGTACGTCGGTATGTAAGCTCCATCACCGTTACCGCATGCCTGTTGAAGTAAATCAGGGAAAAAGGAATGATGAAGAATGTCATGAGGAGGTAAAGAAATCCGGCCAACCTGTACTTCATGGTAGCCCGACCAAGGCCAGTGGCCAGCCTGATCGGGATTTCTCTCAGGCCAGGGAGTATATAGAAGATGACGACTCCGATGAAATTGAAAAGGAAGTGTGCAATGGCGATACTGATCGCTGTGTTGGAATTGACAATGGCAGCTACAAAAGCACTGATGGTTGTTCCAATATTGGCGCCAAGGATAAATGGAACCGCTTTGCGCAGGCGAACTACCTTCTTGGCCACCAGCGGGACAACCAGAGAGGTGGTCACCGTACTGGATCGAATCGCTGCCGTGGTTAGAGCCCCCCAACCAAAGGATTTCCAATCGCTCTCAAAGAAAAATTGTTGAAAGCGATTTTGAGTGCCAAAACCGAGTAGGTTGGTCAATACTTTCCTGAAGAAGAGGATGGATCCAAACAAGATAGCCAGGGATAATGCTACAAGAACAACACCATTGTCAATGGTGACAGCTATCCAGTCCGTGAGTCCTCCTAGGCCTCCCAATAATGAGAAGTCAACTTGTCGTGATCCAAATGACTGATGAAAAAACTGCGAAGCGATCCACTGGCTGATGGTCGATAGGAATTGAAAATAGTATTCCAGCGGAAAGAGAATGGCAGCAGTGAGGATATTGAAAAAGTCATGATAAGTTCCGGCGGAGACTGCCCGACGGAATTCTTTCTTGCGGGGAAGAAAACCGAGTGAGACAATGGTGCTCGTGATGGTTGTTCCAATGTTGGCCCCCATGATGATGGGTACTGCGCTTTCCAGCGTGAGCGAGCCTGATGCCACGAGGGCTACAGTCATGGAAGTCGTTGCTGTACTGCTTTGAATGATCGCCGTAATCAGCAGCCCGATGAATAAAGCAGTGAAGGGATTGGACGTTGCAAGGATGATGGTCTCAGCAGCGGTCTTACCAAGGTGCTGCAAAGCCGATAACATCAATTCAAGCGCAAAGAGAAAAATGAAGAGCGCAAACAGGATGTAAGCCGTATTACGGACTACTTTTTTCCAGTTGGTTGTAGCTGGCTGGGTGTGGTCGATGGATGGACTTTCCTTCATGGAGCTTCGGTAAAGATAGAAACCCCCGTGCAACCCCGAACGAAATTAACAGAGACTTAATGCAGCAGGACTCACTGTTGGGCAAGCTCCCGGATGGCCATCCATGCCATCAGTCCAGGACCTATAGCGAGTGCGTCTTCATCAATATCGAAAGTGGGCGTATGAACATACGAGGTGATGCCCTTCGCATCATTGCGGGTGCCCAGCCTGTAGAAGGATGCCGGGATGACATGTGAATAGTACGCGAAGTCCTCTGAGCCGAGTGTGATATCAAGATCCACCACTTTGTCTTTTCCAAGATACTCTTCAGCGGCCAACCGGATTCGACGCGTGAGGCCGGCATTATTTTCCAGATATGGATATCCTCGTGAAATCACCACTTCGCAACGGCCACCCATACTCTCGGCAATTCCTTGCGCCATCTTCTCAATTTTCTTTAGAGCAAGTTCACGCCAGGACTCATCCAGTGCACGAAAAGTCCCGGCAATGGTCACTTCGTCAGGGATTACATTCGTTGCTCCTTCGGCCCTGACCTTTCCAAAGGAAAGTACCGTTGCTTGTCGCGGATTTGCCTGACGACTGATCACCTGTTGCAGACCGATGATGATGTGCGACGCGATGAGCACAGGATCAATGATAAGCTCGGGGGCGGCCGCGTGACCACCTTTTCCAATCACCTTCAGATAGATCTCATCGGAGCTCGCCATGTACATTCCTTCGCGGAAACCCACCGTACCCACCGGCAGCAAAGGCATGACGTGTTGGCCAATAATTCCTGATGGTGCAGGATTCTTCAATGCGCCGTCACGGATCATCATCGATGCACCTCCAGGATTCTTCTCTTCACCGGGCTGAAAGAGCATCTTGATGGTGCCTTCAAACTGCTGCTTTGCGCCATTGAGTATTCTTGCGGTACCAAGCAACGAAGATGTGTGAACATCATGACCACAGGCGTGCATAACGCCGTCATTCTTTGAACGGTATGGCTTGTCGCTGACTTGTTGAATGGGAAGTGCGTCCATATCGGCGCGCAGGGCAAAAACTTTCTTTGATGGATTTTTCCCTTCAATCAATACCGTAAGGCCTGTACCGGCAATCCCTTCCTGAGGCGTAAGCCCCATTTCGCGAAGCGTCTGAGCCACGAATTTAACTGTGTTGGTTTCCTGGTAAGAGAGCTCCGGATTGGCATGAAGGTGCCTGCGCCATTTGACAACATCGGCAGCGATGGCTTTCGATTCCTTACGGACGAATTCCAGTAAAGACATTACCTGACGAGAATTTTTTCAGGTACAAGAATGGCGTTGGAGAATAACCTCTTGAGCCGTGTCAGATCGCGGTGGGCTTCGAGGCGTGAGTAGTAATTGCCTACGCGAACCCGAAATTTTGGCTGGTTGTATTCGAGGAGGGCATTCAATCCGGGTTCAGCAGCCATCTTTTTCTTGGTGTTCATGGCCTCTTCACGGTTTTGACCAGAATAAATCTGGATCGTATAGCCGTCGATGAACTTCCTGGTCACATTGAAACGATTGATGCTGTCCAAAACGTTGTCTACTTTGCCATTTACATTCAATATTGGCGAAACGAATTCCTTGGGTTTCGGAGCAGTCTGGATCAAGAGGGTATCGGAAGGCTCAGTCAACTTTGGTCGAAGGGTATACAAGTCTTCATGGTAGTAAGGGCGGCCGTTTGACTTCTGGGCGGCAGCAGAAAACACAAAAGCGATCAGCAGCAACCCGGTGACACAGGTAGTCAATTTATTTACCACAAAGCTGCTCCTTTTCATGACTTTATTGTTCAATGACAATGCAGCGTCCGCTCTTGATATCGTCTTCGACCTTTTTGTATTTCACATCTTTCAGCACGCGGCCATCAGGGTATTGTACGGTAACCTTATCGTTTCGCCCGGCTACCTTTTCTGATCGAACCGGCAGCACTTTTTGCTCCACTTCGCGCTGGGGAGCCTGTGCCTGACCGCCGCCCTGCAGCAGAGAACGGGATTCATCCTTTTGTTCGCTATAGCGCTGCCGTCTTTGGGTCCTGGCTTCCTGTACCTGATCTTGATCCTGTACGGGAATCTCCGCTTTCATCAGGAAGCTGATGGTCTCTTCATTCACTTTGGCAATGAATCGCTTAAAGGCTTCAAAGCCTTCAAACTTATAAATCAGCAAGGGATCTTTCTGCTCATACACCGCATTCTGAACACTCTGCTTAAGGTCGTCCATATCGCGAAGGTGCTCCTTCCACTGCTGATCAATAATGGCCAGGGTGATCATTTTCTCCATCGACCGGATGAGCTCAGCATTGTTGGTTTCTATGGATTTCTTCAACTGCACCGTCACGCCGATTTGCTTCATGCCATCAGAGAATGGAACGAGGATATTTTCAATCGTGGCACCCCGCGTTCTGTTGATCTCCTGCATTACAGGAAGTGCTTTTTGCGCCACCATCTTATTCTTTTCTTCATAATGATGGAGGGCCTCGGTATACAGCTTTTCTGTCAATGGCTGGTTGTCCAACTTGTTGAACTCTTCCTGAGTGATATCAAAATCAAGGCCAAGAGTTGTTAATACACTTACTTTGAGGTTATCAACCAATTCACCTGCTTTTGCATTCGTTACGATATCATCGCAGGTATCATACAGCATGTTGAGAATGTCGAGTTGGAGGCGCTCCCCGTAAAGGGCATTCCTTCTTCGGCGATAGATAACATCGCGCTGGGAGTTCATCACGTTATCATATTCCAGAAGACGCTTTCTGATACCAAAGTTGTTTTCCTCTACTTTCTTCTGGGCGCGTTCAATCGAGCTGGTTACCATGGAGTGTGAAATGACTTCTCCCTCTTTCAGGCCCAGTCTGTCCATGATCCTTGCAATGCGTTCAGGCATGAAAAGCCTCATGAGGTTATCTTCCAGTGAGACGTAGAATTTTGAAGTACCTGGATCACCCTGACGACCGGAACGTCCCCTTAGCTGACGATCGACACGGCGCGATTCATGACGTTCTGTTCCGATGATGGCAAGTCCCCCGGCAGCGCGCGATTCTGGTGTTAGTTTAATGTCTGTTCCACGACCCGCCATGTTCGTTGCGATGGTCACGGTGCCTGGCTTTCCAGCCTCGGCAACAATCTCCGCTTCCCGCTGATGTTGCTTGGCATTCAAGACATTGTGTTTGATCTTGCGAAGCTGCAGCATGCGGCTCAGTAACTCAGATATTTCTACCGAAGTGGTACCGACAAGTACCGGGCGGCCCTGCTGGGTGAGGGCAACAATTTCTTCGACGACCGCATTGAATTTCTCCCGCATCGTTTTATGTACGAGGTCGTCCATATCCTTGCGGGTAATCTGCTTGTTGGTTGGGATGACCACGACATCAAGCTTGTAGATATCCCAGAATTCTCCTGCCTCGGTTTCGGCCGTACCCGTCATCCCGGCGAGCTTGTGATACATCCGGAAATAGTTTTGCAGGGTGATGGTTGCATACGTCTGCGTGGCATCCTCCACCTTCACATTTTCCTTCGCTTCGATGGCCTGGTGCAATCCATCGGAATACCGGCGTCCTTCAAGGACACGCCCCGTTTGTTCATCAACGATCTTCACTTTGCCGTCGACAATGATATACTCGGTATCCTTCTCGTAAAGGGCGTAGGCCCGCAGCAGTTGATTGACGCTGTGGATGCGCTGCGCTTTGGTTGAGTATTCTCTGATGAGGGACTCTTTCTTCTCAAACCGGGTGGGGCAGTCAAGACCAGGATCTTTCTCAATCTTGTTCAACTCCATTCCTATTTCCGGAAGAATAAAAAACCTTGGATCTTCTCCTTCACCGGTGATGAGATCAATTCCCTTTTCGGTCAACTCCACACTATGATCCTTTTCATCGATGACGAAAAACAAGGGCGCGTCAGCCTTCGGCATTTCTTTCTTGTTGTCTGCCAGGTGATAGTTTTCTGTCTTCTGCAAAATTTGCTTGTTGCCTGCCTCGCTGAGAAACTTAATCAGCGGTTTGAATTTTGGCATCCCGCGGTGTGCACGGAAGAGTGCCAACCCGCCATCTTTATCATTGCCTTCTCCAATGCCCTTCTTGGCATCGTTGAGGTATTGTGTAATCAGTTTTTTCTGCGCCTCTACAACCTTGAAGATTCTTGGTCTGAGATCGTAGAATTCATGCTCGTCACCCCTTGGCACAGGGCCTGAAATAATGAGCGGTGTCCTCGCTTCATCAACAAGCACGCTGTCAACTTCATCCACCATGGCAAAGTGATGTCCGCGCTGAACCATTTCCTCTGGATCGCGGGCCATGTTGTCACGCAGGTAGTCAAAACCGAATTCGTTGTTGGTGCCGTAGGTGATCTCTGCCTGGTACGCATTCCGTCGCGCATTGGAGTTGGGCTCATGTTTGTCGATGCAATCGACGCGAAGTCCATGAAATTGGAATAGGGGACCCATCCATTCACTGTCGCGCGTGGCGAGATAGTTGTTGACGGTAACCACATGAACGCCACGCCTTGCAAGGGCATTGAGGAATGCAGGGAAAGTAGCCACCAGCGTCTTTCCTTCACCTGTCGCCATTTCGGCAATTTTACCTTCGTGAAGCACAATGCCGCCGATGATTTGTACATCGTAATGCACCATGTCCCAGGTCACCAGGTTTCCGGCCGCAAGCCATTGATTGTGCCAAAGTGCTTTGTCGCCCTCAATTTTTATATGATCATGCTGGGCAGCAAAGCGATGATCGCTTTCATTGGCTGTAACCTCGAGAACCGCATTTTCCTTGAATCGTCGTGCTGTCTCCCTCACAATGGCAAATGCCTTTGGGAGAACTTCGATTAACACTTTCTCCAATTCCTTGTTGCGCGTGATGGACAACGCATCAATCTGTTGGAAGATCGCTTCCTTGTCATGAAGGTCCATGGCTGGATTGTCCGCAACCTGCTTGTGCAGATCGGCCAGTTGCTGGTCGATGGACTGAAGGGCGGAAGTGATTTGAGCTTCTACCTGACGGGTTTCATTTCGTAAGGCATCGTGAGAAAGGGATTGAAGGGCCTGACCTTCTTTCTTGGTCTGTTCCACCAACGGCATGATCCGTTTGATGTCCTTTTCGGATTTGGTCCCAAACAGTTTGGCAATAAGTTTCAGCATATGTCAAGTCAACAGGTCCACACCCCGACAGTCCACCATGGACCAAGGGCGCAAAGTTAAGATTTTCAGGGGTGCAATTATAGGTCCAGAAAGACCTTAAGGCGCATTTTGGCAGGTTTTAGACGTCCAAACGCGTCTCGAAAACCAAATGGGCCGGGCCGGTAAAGTGAATGCTGGAAAACGTGCCGTCTTGTCGCTTCTGAAATTCGACCATGAGGTAGCCTCCTCTGGCTTTTAGAATCACCGGAGAGGGCAAGCCGAACTGCTGGGCACTCACCAGGGCGCATGCCGTGGCTCCGGATCCACTGGAAAATGTTTCATCCTCCACACCTCGTTCATAAATCCTGAAGGCGACATGCTGGTTTTCCAGTATCTCAACAAAGTTTGCGTTCGTGCCACGGGGGTAATCAGCGCTGTAGCGGATTTTTCTTCCTTCTTCAACCACAGGGTATTCTTCGAGATTCTTGACAAACCGAACATGATGCTCAGTGCCTGTGTGAATGAAAAAGTCCTGTGGCGTTTTTTGTGCGATGGCGTGTACATCGGAAAGAGAGATCCGAATATTTCCATCCTGAAGAATTTCTGCTTCGTGCCGGCCATCGAAAGCCATGAAGATCGCCTTGTTTCCAATCATGCCAAGTTGATTGGCAAAATGTACGATCGCCCGGCACCCGTTGCCGCAAAAACTTTCACTGCCATCGGCATTGTGATAGACCATGCGAAAATCTGTCATCGAATCCTGCTGTAGCAGGATCAACCCATCAGCGCCGATTCCAAAGCGCCGATGACAAAGTGCAGAGATGACGGAGGAAGAGAAAGCGTGTTCGCCGGTGCGATTGTCCACCAGGATAAAGTCATTGCCAGCTGCTTGATATTTGTAGAACTGAACGACGCTCACTTCACCTCTTCATAATCGATGTATTCGCCACCTTTCAGGCCGCTTCCTCTCTTGGGCGCCTGGCGGCCAGGCTGCTCGCCAGGCTTTCTGAAATTGGGAGGAGGTTGAGGACGACCCATGACTCGAAAAAGAATCACCGAAACCTTGTTCAA
>JAEUUD010000099.1 GCA_016787625.1 Cyclobacteriaceae bacterium | reverse complement strand
CCCCCGCTTTCTTGAAGACCATTGCCTCCTGTCTGCTGACGATCTGTTTTTATGTGACGTACGCTCAGACAAAACCCAATGTGGTGCTTATTTTCCCTGATAACATGGGAGTTGGTGAACTGAGCATCTACGGCGGCGTTCGTGGAGTGCCTACTCCAAACATTGATCGCCTCGCCAAGGAGGGTATTCGCATGACCAACTTCAATGTTGAGTATTCCTGCATTCCATCCAGGGTTGCCATTCTCACAGGCCGATATGCGGTGCGCGCTGGAAATTATTCAACAGGTATCACGTTGTGGGAAACGACAATTGCAGAAGCTCTCCAGTCGGTGGGATATGCAACCGCCCTCATGGGAAAGTATGACGTCGGTGGACCAAATTGGGAAGGAAGGAGAGAGCCGCAACAGCAAGGGTTTGACCGATGGTATGGCATACCGGGTACCAGTCATGTTTCACAGTTTACCTCATTCCCCGGCTTTGCGGCAACAGGCGAACCTGTGCCCGCTGTCTGGGAGGGGGAGAAAGGGTCGGCATCAAAGAAAGTAAAACCGTTTGATGAGGCAGCACGGCGAACGATCGACAGGGAAGCAGCAGAACGCGGTGTTGGATTCATCAAGGAGAGTGTGTCCAAAAAGCAGCCATTCTTTCTCTACTATCCGATTACCCAACTGCATTTTCCCGCTCTGCCTCATCCTGACAAAGCAGGCACAACCGGTGCCGGCGACATCGGCGATTCCATGGCGGATGTTGACCATAATGTCGGATTGATTTTGGAAGCGATCGACAAACTGGGCATAGCAAAGAATACCCTTGTGATATTCTGTACAGACAATGGCGCGGAAATGCGTCGCCCATGGAGGGGATCTTCAGGCCCGTGGCGTGGGTTTTATAATTCTGCAATGGAAGGGGGCATTAGGACGCCTTGTGTTATACGTTGGCCTGGAAGGATTCCATCGGGTCAGGTTTCCAATGAAATGATTCATGAGGTTGATCTGTTTGCAACCATTGCCGCAGCAGCAGGAAGCCCTCAAATTGTTCCGCAGGATCGTGCGATGGACGGTGTGAACCAGCTGGCTTTCCTGGAAGGAAAACAGAAAAAATCAAACCGGGAGAGTGCCATCTTCATGGAATCGCAGGGCAGGGTCATGGCCGTCAAATGGTTTGACTGGAAGATGTGGTACGATTTCCGCACCGAACTTCCGGATGCAGATCCGGATAACCGCGTGCGATTGTTTGACCTGCGTGTAGACCCCGATGAAGAGATTGATGTCAAGGATCACTATCCCTGGGTCATTGGAATGATGGATGGAATTGTGAAAAAATATGAGCAATCACTGGTGGACTATCCCAGAGTCGCAGCCGACGCCACAGATCCATATACTCCACCAGCGAAGGGTTCTGGATCACCGGTAGCAAGCTATTCAAGAACTGACCGTGGCAACCTCGATCCAAGATCAAAAGCCATTGCCAAACCTGACTTTACAGGTTCCTGGTCGACAAGCCTTCCTGATTCCCGTTCACCCATAGGACGGACAGCTCAGGGGATATCCCCAACGCTCGGCAGTGGATGGGGTGAAAAATTCTCCATTGTTCAAAAGCAGGACGTTCTGGAATTAGAGCGTGTTATGTTCGTACCCAGGGAAATTCAGCCGCCGGTTCGGTATCGCTATAACCTCAACGGATCAAGTTCGGTAGTTCCTCAGGTCACTGGCAGGACTGGAAAAGCACCCTCAGCGTCAGCGACCTGGGAGGGCGACAGGCTTGTCATCACGACTTTGTACCCTGTTCAAAATCCGGCAAACGGGCAATGGCTTGAGCAGAAGGTTACGCAGACCTTGTGGCTGCAACCGGCCACTGGTACCCCCTATGAGCCCCTGCTTGTGGTAGAGACAAGCCGGGAAGGCGTCCTTGGCGGGTCAAGTTCCGTCAATCGAACGATGTACAGCAAGGGTTATCGGTAAGCTCCTATAAAGGGCTCAAAACAGCTTGGAAATGCAGTAAAATCTTTAAAAAAGCCCCTTGTAACCTATTTTCTTTTAAATACCTTTGCAGTCCTAATTTTTAAAGGGTCAATAAGAAAGAAAATAGATGCCTACCATTCAGCAACTCGTACGCAAAGGCAGGAAGAAATTGACTTTTAAGTCAAAATCGCCCGCCTTGGATTCTTCGCCACAGCGAAGGGGAGTATGTACCCGCGTGTACACCACCACTCCGAAGAAGCCAAATTCAGCCCTTCGTAAGGTGGCCCGTGTGCGCCTCACCAACGGTAAAGAAGTGAACGCTTACATTCCCGGTGAAGGCCATAACCTTCAGGAGCACTCGATCGTGCTGATCCGCGGAGGTCGTGTGAAGGACCTTCCCGGTGTGCGTTATCACATCATCCGCGGTGCGCTGGATACAGCGGGTGTAAACGGAAGGCAGCAAAGCCGTTCCAAGTATGGTGCCAAGAGACCCAAGGCCGGTGCAGCTGCACCAGCCGCTAAAGCGGCCGCTCCCGCAGCCAAAAAATAACCTGATTCAGTCATGAGAAAATCGAAACCCAAGAAGAGATATCTTCTCCCTGATCCGAAGTTCAGCGATACGCTGGTAACGAAGTTCGTCAATTACATGATGGAACGCGGAAAGAAGAGCATTGCATACAACATCTTCTATGATGCCATCGGGATCGTAGAGAAGAAAGCCGGCGAGCCAGGTCTTGAAGTGTGGAAACGCGCATTGAGCAACCTGACCCCTGCAGTAGAAGTAAAGAGCCGCCGTGTAGGTGGTGCTACTTTTCAGGTACCGGTAGAAATTCGCCCGGAGAGAAAAATCAACCTCAGCATCAAGTGGCTGATCGATTATTCACGTGCTCGCGGCGAGAAGACCATGATGGACAAACTGGCTGCTGAGATCATTGCCGCATCCAAGGGCGAAGGTGCTGCCATCAAGAAGAAAGATGATACTCACCGTATGGCGGAAGCGAATAAGGCATTTTCACATTTCAGATTCTAACTGGTAATGGCACGAGATCTTAGATATACACGAAACATTGGTATTGCTGCCCACATCGATGCGGGCAAGACCACGACGACGGAGCGTATTCTTTATTACGCCGGCGTCAACCACAAGATTGGTGAAGTGCACGACGGTGCAGCGACCATGGACTGGATGGAACAGGAGCAGGAGCGTGGTATTACCATCACTTCGGCAGCCACCACGGTCTACTGGAAATTCAAAGGAAACGACTATCACGTCAACATCATTGATACACCTGGTCACGTTGACTTCACGGTTGAAGTGAACCGCTCCCTGCGCGTCCTTGATGGGTTGGTGTTCTTGTTTAGCGCAGTTGATGGCGTTGAACCTCAATCGGAGACCAACTGGCGTCTGGCAGACAACTATAAAGTAGCCCGCATTGGTTTCGTCAACAAGATGGATCGCGCCGGTGCTGATTTCCTTGGCGTTTGCAGACAAGTAAAAGAAAAACTTGGCAGCAAAGCCGTTGCTCTTCAGCTGCCTATCGGTGAAGAAGATAATTTCAAAGGCGTTGTTGACCTCGTTGGTAACAAAGCCATTATCTGGAATGAGGCCGATAAGGGGATGACTTTCCAAACACTTCCTATTCCGGCAGAAATGGCGGAGGAAGCGAAAGAATACAGGGAGAAGCTCCTGGAAGCCGTCGCTGAAGTTGATGAAACGTTGATCGAAAAGTATTTTGAGGATCCGAACTCCATTACGGAAGCTGAAATCATCAAGGCCTTGCGCGAAGCAACGGTCAGCATGAAAATCGTTCCTATGGTATGCGGTTCTTCTTTCAAGAACAAAGGCGTGCAGACGATGCTCGACTACGTGATGGAGCTGTTGCCTTCTCCGATGGATAAGGATGTCATCGTAGGTACCGATCCTGATACAGGCGCCGAAGTGTCTGTTCGTCCTGATGAAAAAGAACCATTTGTAGCGCTCGCATTCAAGATTGCTACCGATCCTTTCGTTGGCCGTCTTTGCTTCATCCGCGCCTATTCCGGCGTGCTGGAGTCAGGTTCGTATGTCTACAATACACGTTCTGAGAATAAGGAACGTATTTCACGCGTGTTCCAGATGCACGCCAATAAGCAGAATCAGATCGATCGCCTTCCCGTTGGAGACATCGGTGCGGTGGTTGGCTTTAAGGACATCAAGACCGGAGATACACTCTGCGATGAAAAGCGCAAGATTGTTCTTGAGTCGATGATCTTCCCTGAGCCTGTGATCGGATATGCGATTGAGCCCAAAAAGCAGGCGGATGCCGACAAGCTGGGTATGGCTATCTCGAAACTGGTGGAAGAGGATCCTACCCTCCGTGTGAACACAGACCATGAAACTGGTCAAGTGATTCTTCGCGGTATGGGTGAATTGCACCTTGAAATCATTATCGATCGCCTTCGCAGGGAATTCAAAGTAGAAATCAACCAGGGTGCTCCCCAGGTTGCCTACAAGGAAGCCCTTACGAAATCGGTTGAGCATAAGGAAGTATACAAGAAACAAACCGGTGGCCGCGGTAAGTTTGCCGACATCGTGTTTGAAATCGGACCCCGTGAACTGGGCCCTGAAGACAAACCAGGTCTTGAGTTTGAAAATGATATCGTTGGCGGTGTCATTCCTCGCGAATTCATCCCGGCTATTGAGAAGGGCTTTGAGCAGGCCATGGTCAATGGACCACTTGCCGGCTATCCGATCGACTCGATGAAGGTGCGCTTGTTCCACGGTTCATACCATGATGTGGACTCTGACTCACTGTCATTCGAATTGGCGGCCCGCATTGGCTTCAAGGAGGCTGCACGCAAGTGTGCACCCCAATTGCTGGAGCCTGTGATGGCTGTGGAAGTCATTTCTCCGGATGAGTACACCGGTTCTGTAACAGGTGACTTGAACAGGAGAAGGGGAATCATGAAGGGTATGGATACCCGTGGTGGTGCCCAGGTGATCAAGGCGGATGTTCCGCTGGCTGAGTTGTTCGGTTATGTGACCGACCTCCGGACGATCACATCAGGCCGTGCCTCAGCATCCCTGACGTTCTCGCACTACAGCCCGGTTCCGAGAAACCTGGCCGATAAGGTAATTGACGAAGTGAAAGGCGCTGTCGCCGCTAAATAATCTGTGATATGAACCAGAAAATTCGCATCAAGCTCAAGTCGTACGACCACAACCTCGTCGACAAGTCGTCGGAGAAAATCGTACGTGCTGTAAAAGCAACGGGCGCTATCGTCAGCGGTCCTATTCCGCTCCCGACAGAAAAGGAAAAGTTCACTGTGCTGCGTTCACCCCACGTGAACAAGAAGTCGCGTGAGCAATTTCAGCTTTGCACCTTCAAGCGCTTGGTGGATATTTATTCCAACAGCGCCAAGACCGTCGACGCGCTCATGAAGCTCGAGCTTCCCAGCGGCGTGGATGTAGAGATCAAGGTGTAGTTTTCATCACCTAAACCAAACGAAGAGCCCTTTTCCGGATACCGGGGAAGGGTTTTTTAATTTGAAAATTTGAGAATTTGAAAATGGAGGGTGAATTTTGAAGATGTTTGATAGCGAGAAGCCGAAGTCAACGCCACCCGTTCCACTAAAGGAGCACGAAGACTTCTATTGGGAAAATGGCTTCATGGTGTTTACGGAAGCCTATCATAAGAAGCGGGGACATTGTTGTCAGAGTGGGTGCCGACATTGTCCATATGGGTTTATGAAGCGGGACAATTTAAAGGAATGACTTGACGAGTGCCGACTCCAATTCAATTCTTTGGCCGCTTCCCCTTCAGGTGGTTCCCGTTTTCTATTAGTACTCCGTGTTTGAAATTGGTTACGACCGTATCCTTTTTGTCAATGCTAACCTGTATCCATTTGCCATGCTTTGCATAGAAAAGACATTTTCCAGAATGGCGAAACTTACCTTTCATGTATGAAACAACTGGAACATGTATTAGCAATGAGTCAATGGAAGTTTCCTTTTCATTCTCATCATAGTAAATCCATTTCGGGTTCCTTCCATACTTATCGTATGTGCTAACGGCTAAGATATGCCCATCGTTGTTGTACCACACGTAGTGCCCAAGCTTCACTAAGCCTTTACTATCATTCGATTTACCCCAAGTAAACATCTTGCCATCTTGGTATCGATCTTCAAATTCATAATAAAGATTTGGAGCACGGGAGATAGTTCTTGTAATGGCATATTTGCTGCGCTCAATTTCATTTTCACATGAATCTAGGTATATAACCTTCTGACAAAGAGCTTCAGCCGAGGCGAGTATGCCACAAGTAAACAGAATTCCATTCAAGATCATCGCTTGTAATAACACTACCAATGTCGGGTAATGTGCTTCCAGAATTGCTCTGCGGCCTCGAGTGGTAGAACTTTGTTGTTTCTAACCTCCTTTAACAATTGTGATCTCATTTTTGCTATCACCCTGTTTCCCATTTGTTCATGAAATTTTTGCTCAATGATCTCCTCCAGCCACTGCTCTTGCTGCTTTCGGCGATTCTCCTCCAGGTATCCGGATTTGTCGGCATGCGACTGGTAATCTTCAATCACCTTCCAGACTTCTGAAATGCCTTTGTTTTCTATCGATGAAGTTGTGAGCACTTTCGTTTTCCAACCGGATTGGGATGGCTGCTGAAAGTGAAGGGCTTGCAACGCATCACCTTTTGCTTGCTGAGCACCTTTCACGTTGTCTCCGTCTGCTTTCGTCACCACAATCCCATCGGCCATCTCCATGATGCCCTTCTTGATCCCCTGGAGTTCGTCTCCGGCGCCGGCGAGCACCAGTAACAGAAAAAAATCCACCATACCCCGTACAATCGTTTCAGATTGCCCAACACCCACCGTCTCGATCAGAATGACATCATAACCAGCAGCCTCACAAAGAAGTATTGCTTCGCGGGTATGATCAGTCACACCACCGAGCGCCAGCGCTGAAGGTGAAGGACGAATGAAGACGTTGGGATCACGGCTCAAATTTTCCATCCTAGTTTTATCACCCAGGATGCTTCCCTTTGTTTTCTGACTGGTGGGATCAATGGTGAGTACACCGACTTTTCTTCCTTCACGTGTCAGCATCTGACCGAAGGCTTCGATGAATGTACTCTTTCCTACGCCAGGCACACCGGTAATTCCGATTCGGATTGAATGACCAGTATTAGGCAATAGTTTCTTAAGCAAACTGATGCTCTTGACCTTGTCGGATGATCGGGTACTTTCTGTAAGGGTGATGGCCCTGGCCAATGCACTGCGGTCACCGCTAAGGATACCTTTTTCGAGTTCCTGAATACTTGGTGTCGTACGCTTTTTTGTGGCCATCGGCGCGGTTGATTTACAAAGCTAAATTTTTAAATTTACTCTTCACCCTAACCCTGTTCTTGCATGAGGAAGTTCTGGCTCCAGAGTTTTTTGATAACATCATTTGCCTTCTTTATGCTGTGGTCTGCCGGAAAAGTCACAGACCTGAAGGTATTTACTGCCTTCGATACCATCGGACAGGCCTTGAAGGATTTTCAACTGACGGACTACGCATTCTCCAACCTGCGCCCCGAACCAACGGTTGATGAGCGAATTGTATTGGTCAATATTGGCAGGCTCTCAAGAAGGCAGATCGCTCAACAAATGATGGTCATCAGCCAGTTCAAACCCCGTGTGATTGCTTTTGACGGGTTCTTCAACTGCGAAGGCGGGCTCCGCGACAGTGTTAATTGTCCTGCGCTGCTCGACACTTTGGGTAACCTGATGTTGAGCAGTGTTATACAGGAAGCGGGTAATGTTGTGTTAGGGACGAAGCTTCTTCAAACCGACTCGCTGGCTCAATTTGATACGGATATTTATGATTCCACTGAAGTTTCTGACCCGATGTTCAGAGACTTTTCCAAGGAAGGGTATACCAGTCTTCCTACAGAAGCAACCTATCAGGAAGATGTGAAGCTCTGCCGATCGATTTTTCCGAGAAGGATGATCAACGGAAAAGAGGAACTCTATTTTGGTGTACAGATTGCCATGCAGTATGATTCGGCAAAGGCAATGGAGTTTCTCGCAAGGAACAAGGATGAGGAATTACTTAACTACCGGGGCAATATTGAAGTGCGTCTTCTTAGGGTTAAGAGTCTCAAGGATGATGAAACAGCCACGACGAATTTTAAAACCATGTTTTATGTCGTCGATGCGGAGGATATGCTGGCAGGAAATGTCTTGCCAGAACTCTTCAAAGACAATATTGTGATTATGGGTTATCTCGGTGACTACCTCGGCGATGCTGCATGGGAGGACAAGTTCTTTACACCGCTGAATAAGAAAGTTGCCGGCCGCGCCAATCCGGATATGTTTGGACCGGTGGTGCATGCGAATGCCGTGGCGATGATTCTCAACGAAGACTATGTCGATGAAATACCCGTATGGACGCAATACCTGATTGCGTTCCTTGTTTGTCTGCTCACCGTGGCATTGTTTATCTATATCGACAGCAAGCTACCCATGTGGTTTGATGCCTTGTCGGTCATCATTCAGCTGATCGAGGTGCTGATCATTTCCACCATTATTATATATGCGTTTGCCGAATGGAGCTTGAAGCTGGAATTGTCTGTGGCCATCGGCATTTCTGCCCTTGTTGGTCCATGTTATGATATCTTTAAAAGCGTGCAGAATGAGGTAAATAGGAGGCTTACCAAGCGCCGGCAGGATGTATTAACCCAATAGATTGGCACGTTTTTAGTACATTCGTGAGACGAAATGACCAAAAAAATGAAAAAAGTAAGGATTTTGATCTGCGTTGGCTTTGTGCTCCTGGCCTTGTCGGGCTATTCGCAGGCCAGCTACGCCTTTAAGGTGCTGGCAAACAAAGGAGCCAATGAATACAAGTCAGGTGACACCTGGCAACCCATCAAAACAGGCCTCAGCCTTGGGGTGGGCGATGAAGTCAAGGTTTCTGAGAACGCGTACCTCGGATTGGTCAGCGCGACCGGTAAGCCGATGGAGCTAAAGCAGGCGAAGAATTATAAAGTGGCTGACTTGTTGAGCCAGGTTGGATCGGGTACAAGTGTTATGTCCAAATACACAGACTTTATCCTCAGCAGCAACTCGGCAGAAGCCAAGAAAAACAGGTTGAGTGCAACAGGAGCCGTGCACCGCGGAGAACCTACTTCTCTGTCGGTATATCTGCCCTCCGCTCAGAATTCTTTTGTTTACAACAATTATATGTTCGTTATCTGGGAAGCTCCCAAGAGTGGCGGACCTTATGTTGTGACATTGCTTGATTTCTATGATGAGGAAATCGCCAAGTTCGATACACCTGAAACAAGCCTGAAGATTGACTTGAATGATCCTCGCCTGGCAAAGAAGCCCCATTTCCTTGTACAAGTGTCCAGCAAGGCTGATGCAAAAACAAGGTCCGACGGCATTGCTGTAAAACGTCTCGATGCAGCTGAACGCGAGAAGATCAACAAGGCTTATGCTGAAATTTCAGGTGATGTGAAAGAAGAGACTCCGATCGCAAAATATATGCTGGCCGGTTTTTATGAGCAGCATGGTTTGTTGATTGATGCACTCTCATCCTATGAGGAGGCCGTCAAAATGGCTCCGGATGTAGAAAGCTTCACAGAGGCCAGAAATGAATTCCTTTACAGGAACAAGCTGGCAACACAGAAGCAGTAGACACAATAACGGAAAGATTTGAAAGCCCCGTCCTGTTAGCTCAGGGCGGGGTTTTTCATTTGGTCGTGAGGTTTATTATTCTAATTTTGTAAGGTACCCAAACCCGCACCACCATGAGCGTACTCGTCAACAAGAATTCACGTGTGATTGTCCAGGGCTTCACAGGCTCAGAGGGCACCTTTCATGCAGGTCAAATGATCGAGTACGGCACTAACGTTGTAGGTGGTGTTACCCCCGGCAAGGGAGGCCAGAGTCATCTTGGCAGACCTGTATTTAATTCAGTTCGGGAAGCGGTTGAGAAGACAGGCGCTGATGTTTCCATCATTTTTGTTCCACCTGCCTTTGCGGCCGATGGAATCATGGAGGCAGCAGATGCCGGCATCAAAGTGGTTGTGTGCATTACTGAAGGGATCCCAGTCAAAGACATGATGATTGCCAAACAGTACACCAAGGATCGTGGTGTGAGGCTGGTAGGACCCAATTGCCCCGGTGTCATTACACCAGGTGAAGCCAAAGTAGGCATCATGCCTGGCTTCGTATTTAAAAAGGGAAATATCGGGATTGTCTCCAAGTCAGGTACACTGACGTATGAAGCAGCAGATCAGATCGTCAAAGCAGGACTTGGCATCACAACGGCCATTGGTATTGGCGGCGACCCGATCATCGGGACACCAACCAAGGAAGCCGTGGAACTGTTAATGAATGACCCTGAAACCCACGGCATCGTGATGATCGGGGAGATTGGCGGGAACTATGAGCCTGTCGCCGCGCGATGGATCAAGGAAAACGGAAACAAGAAACCTGTTGTTGGTTTCATCGCCGGACAGACCGCGCCTCCTGGTCGACGCATGGG
>JAEUUD010000098.1:8139-10502 GCA_016787625.1 Cyclobacteriaceae bacterium | reverse complement strand
TATCTACAAAGACAAGAATGCGTACTGGTATGACAGCGAGTTCAAGAAGTTACCCCGTCCCTCACATCGCAACTACCTGGGTCAAATACAGGCTACCATGGAGGAAAATAACCATTACGAACTTGTACTTGGAACGCACACAAGGTCGGGCGAGCAATGGGACATCTGGGAAGCGGTGTACTCTCCACAGGGCGAGGATGGATACCCCAAACGCATCTTCGACAAGGAAACCGGTGTGATTGACCGTGATGTAGCCAACTACTGGAAAGAGAACTACGACCTGCGGCATATCCTTCAGCGTGACTGGAAGACACTTGGACCAAAACTGGCAGGCAAAATCCATATCTACTGCGGTGACATGGACAATTACTACCTCAACAATGCCGTCTATCAGATGGAGGCATTTCTCCAGTCAACAAAGAATCCTTTCTATCAGGGTGAGGTAGATTACGGGGACCGTGCCGAGCATTGCTGGAATGGTGACCAGGAGAATCCGAACTACGTTTCCCGGTTGCGGTACAATACCATGTACCTCCCCAAAATTCTCAAGCGGATTCAGGAAACCGCACCCAAAGGTGCCGACACAAAAAGCTGGAAATACTAGGGAAACCCGGGGAGATTTAATGCGTTCTGATGAGGATAATCCGCTCCTGTAATTTCAAGAGCGAAGGTTCCCTTTTAACTACCTTAGTCGGGTGATCGCAAAGAAACTCTTCTCTCTTTTTCTGGTTGCAATCCTGCTGCTCCACCTGGCCGGCTTCTATATCTACTTTGTGGTGAGGCTGGGTGAAATACGGATGAATCAGAGGGAGGCCTTGGCACACCTTCCGGTGGAACAATTGGAGGCTATTGTTATGCCAAGGGCATCTTTCAGAGCTGCCTGGATGGAAGAAAGGGAAATGGAGTGGCAAGACAGAATGTATGACATTGGTCGGGTAGAAGCGAGCGGAGAATGGATCACTGTTTACGGACTTGAGGACAAAGACGAGGAGAACTTGCTCAGCATGCTCAGTGCTGTTGTTAGGATGAGTACGCAGGACACAAGTTCAGCGCCCACATCAGTCACTCAGTTTTTTTCGCTGGAGTATCTGGTTGGTCAGGTTGATCAGCCCAACCCTCCTCCGCCACACAATGCGGTAAGTCAACGAAGCCTCTATTTGTTTTTTGCACCCGAAGTAGATCTCCTTCCTGTCACCCCGCCCCCCCGATCATAGTTTTTCATTTTAATGTTTCTCTTTTGAGGGCCAGCTGAAAAGTTGGACCCTATTTCTATTTCATTAATTGAAAAACCATGAAATCAATTTACCTATTTATTCTATTCTCACTTGTGGCATTTGCAGCCGTTGCCCAATCGGAGGTGCCCGCTGCCGATACCGTCAAAACATCCTATCTGGATGAGTTGGTTGTCTCTGCCAACAAAATTCCAGAGCAACGCAGGCTGGTGGCACAACAAATTCAGGTAGTAAGCCCGACCATTCTTAGGGATTTCAATGCTCAGAATTCCGGTGACCTTATTCAGAATACCGGAGTTGTCGCTTTGCAGAAAAGTCAGCAAGGAGGCGGAAGTCCGATCATGCGCGGCTTCGAAGCAAGCCGTGTCCTGCTTATGATTGATGGTGTTCGCATGAACAACCTTATCTATCGTGCAGGGCACCTGCAGAACATCATCACCGTAGACAACAATATGCTCGATCATGCCGAAGTACTTTTTGGCCCTTCGTCAACGGTTTATGGCAGTGATGCGCTCGGTGGTGTTGTTCATTTCTACACGCGCAATCCTAAATTCAGCACGGACGATAAATTAAGTGTAAGCGGAAACGCGTTTGTTCGACTCGGTACAGCCAATCAGGAAAAGACTTCTCATGTTGACCTCAACCTTGGCGGCAAACGGTTTGCTTCACTCACATCATTTACCTACAGTTACTTCGATAACCTGACGATGGGAAAAGAAACGAATTCCTCCCTCGGAGAACAGTTTGGGGTTCGTCCGCAATATGTTGAACGCGCTGCAAACAACCTGTCAGACGCGCTTGTTCAGAATGGCGATCCATTCAAGCAGGTACAGAGCGGTTACAAGCAGTGGGATTTGCTTCAGAAGTTTAGTTTCAAGCAAAGCGACCGCGTGAGTCATCTCATTAATTTTCAGTATTCCAACTCAACGAATATTCCCCGCTACGACAGGCTTACAGATCCGCAAGGAACAGGTCTTCGCTTTGCTGAGTGGTTTTATGGGCCTCAAACCCGCATGATGGCGTCTTATCAGCTGAAGGTTACTGATCTTGGCAAGATGGCTGATCAGGTAACAGCGACACTGAGCTATCAGAACATTGAAGAAAGCCGGTACGACAGAAGGTTCAACAACA
>JAEUUD010000098.1:0-8040 GCA_016787625.1 Cyclobacteriaceae bacterium | reverse complement strand
AGATGGCTGATCAGGTAACAGCGACACTGAGCTATCAGAACATTGAAGAAAGCCGGTACGACAGAAGGTTCAACAACAACAACCGAAATGAGAGGGTTGAGAAAGTAGACGTGATGGGATTGACCGTTGATTTTGTGAAAGCCATCGGGAAGAACAGCCTCCGGTACGGGTTTGATGGACAATTCAATTCATTGAAATCTACTGCAAGAACATTCAACGTAGCTGATGGAACCACCGGTGCGCAAAGTACTCGTTACCCCGACGGCAACAATTCAATGAACTACTATGCCCTGTATGCAACCCATACTTTGCAAATCAATGACAAGCTGACGCTGAATGATGGTCTGCGTTTAGGCATGAGCTCCCTGAACTCAACATTTGTCGACAAGACATTTTATCCGTTTCCTTACGATAACATCAAGCAGTCCCCTACCTATGCAAGCGGCAACATCGGGGTGATTTATTCGCCTTCCACCTGGAAGTTTTCTTTTATGGCAAGCACTGGATACCGCGTGCCCAATGTGGATGACCTGGCAAAGGTGTTTGAAACGGTTACGGGTTCATCAACCGCTCCCGGCACACTCGTTGTGCCGAATCCTGATCTGAAGCCTGAGAAAACACTGAATGGCGATCTGGGCATCACCAAGTTCTTCGGAGACAAGGTCCGTTGGGAAGTGACATTCTTTGCTACGCAATTCAATGATGCCATTGTCACGCTGCCCTCTACGTTGAATGGCCAGTCAACAGTTACTTACAATGGCTTCCCCGCCAACGTTGTATCCAGCCAGAATGCGGCTGAGGCCTATATCCTGGGTTACAGCTCAACCATAACAGCTACGCTCACTCAGAACCTGAGCCTGGCAGTGAGCTACAATGACACGAAGGGCCGGGTAAAAAGCACGCCGTACGAAAGGCCCCTTGACCACATACCGCCGGCATTCGGACGATTCGGATTGAAGTACCGTACCACCAAGATGTATGCTGAGCTGTTTTCAATCTTCAACGGATGGAAGCGCATTGAAGAATACAGTTCCAGTGGTGAGGACAACGCGCAGTATGCACCTGCTGAAGGAATGCCTTCATGGTACACGATCAACCTTCGGTTGGGATATGACATCAATTCGACCTTCACGCTCCAGGCGGGAGTTGACAACATGATGGACCTTCAATACCGTCAGTTTGCGTCGGGTATCAATGCCCCGGGAAGAAATCTCTTTGCAACCCTGCGCGTAAAGTTCTAACATCGTGAATGAAGCTCACGACGATTGTAGGTAGTCTTAGGAAATTCCGGTCCATTCACCAATGGATCGGAATTTTCATTTTCTCATTCATGATCATCAGCAGCGTGACAGGAATCCTGCTGGGTTGGAAGAAAAATGTCGGCATGCTGCAGCCGCCTACACAAAAAGGCGGTTCCGCCCAGGTCCGGGATTGGGTAAGCTTCGAACAGGTTGTAGCGGTTGCTGATCGGGCAATCGATTCGGTACTGCATGAAAAAGCTGATATAGAGCGTTTGGATGCCCGGCCAGACAAAGGCATTATTAAAGTGATCTATCTCAATGGATTCTGGGAAGTTCAGGTTGACGGTAAAACAGGGAAGGTACTCTCTGTCGCCCAACGCCATTCCGACTGGATTGAGCATATCCATGATGGGTCGATTCTGGGTGATTCCTTCAAGCTGGGTTACACCAACCTGATTGGTTGGGGGCTGCTGTTCATGTCCATCACTGGATTCTGGCTTTGGCTTGGGCCACGCCGAATCCGCAAGGCAAAGAATTCCTGATCTCAGTGGGCCTCGAGCCAGTTCTTTCCTACACCAACCTCAACTTCCATCGGTACATCAAGCAGTACCGCTGTGCGCATTAATTCAACGACGCGCGGCTTAACGGTCTCTTCCTCCGACTTGTGAAGATCAAACACCAATTCATCATGCACCTGTAGGATCATTCTTGTTTTCAGGTTCTCCTTTTCCAGCCAGTGCTGAATGTTGATCATCGCAATCTTGATGATGTCAGCCGCGCTTCCCTGGATGGGAGCATTAATGGCATTGCGCTCCGCAAAGCCACGGGTGGTGATGTTTCGCGAGTTGATATCACGCAGGTATCGTCTTCTTCCCAGAATGGTCTCAACAAATTCCTTTTCACGTGCGTGGTTGATGGAATCATCCATGTATCGTTTGATCCCTGGGAACTCCCTGAAATAGGAATCAATGATCTCAGCGCCTTCTGTCTTGGAGATCCCAAGATTCTGTGACAACCCAAATGCGGTGCTTCCATATAGAATCCCGAAGTTGACCTCCTTCGCTTTTCTTCGCATGTCAGGTGTTACCTTATCCAGCGGAACCTTAAATACTTTGGCTGCCGTGGTAGCATGGATATCCCTGCGGTTTCTGAACGCTTCAATCATGGTCGCGTCTTTTGCAAAAGATGCCGCGATCCTCAATTCGATCTGCGAATAGTCAGCCGACATGAACAAGTGATTCTTGTCTCTTGGCACAAATGCACTGCGGATTTGCCTTCCCTTCTCTGTACGAATGGGAATATTCTGCAGGTTCGGATTGTTTGAGCTCAACCGGCCCGTGGCGGCCACGGCCTGTCTGAAATCCGAATGGATCCTGCCATCTCTCCTGCTTACCATTCGCGGCAAGGCGTCAACGTATGTAGAACGGAGTTTTTCATACTCGCGGAATTCGAGAATTTTGCTGGCGATGGCATGATCAGGCGCAAGCTTTTGAAGGACATCCTCACCCGTCGCATACTGACCCGTCTTGGTTTTTTTTGCTTTGTCGAGCAGCTTTAGTTTGTCAAAGAGAATTTCTCCCAACTGTTTCGGGCTGCCGATGTTAAACTCTGTTCCGGCCAGTTGAAAAATATCTTTCTGAACTTTCTCACTGTCTTTTCGAAGCGCCTCAGACATCCATTTCAATGCCTCTTCATCTACTTTCACTCCCTCCGACTCCATGGCAGCCAGAACGCCTGCCAATGGCATTTCAATGTCTCTGGCCAGCAATGAGTGTCGCCGGATTTCCAATTCCTTCTGAAGTCTCGGCTTTAATTGAAACACCGTTTCAACACGCTCCATCACCAGGTCCTTTGGATCACCCTCAGAGGCAATTTGCACCCCGAGATACTGGTTGGCAATAATCCCAAGATCATGTGAAGCTTCGGGCTCGATGAGGTAGTGGGCCAGCATCGTGTCAAAGAATGGGCCGGCCATGTTAATCCCAGCCCTTCTCAATGCAAGGATGGATGCCTTGATGTTGTGTCCCATTTTCAGCAGCCGTCCCGTTTCCAGTGAGTCTTTTAAATCTTTCAACTGGCTACGGTCACCAAAATGAACCTCACCAGCAGCCGTTGAGAAAACAATGCCGGTCACTTCCGAATGGCCAGGCTCCTCCTCCTGAACAGTCACATCGATCGCTACCTCCTTTGCATACTTCAATTTCTCTACGAGAGAATCTTTATCCTCTTTGGTTATGCTTCTTTTTTTTCTCTCTGGCACCGGTGCGGTTCCAGAATCTACGGTACCTCCAAACATTGACAGCTGAGATGCCTGAGGTCGCGATTCCTGAGTCACTGCCGGACCTTCCTGTGTGCCTGATGATGTGGCAAAAGCACGGGCCATCATCGTCTTAAATTCCATCTCCTCAAAAATGGGCGTCAGGGCCTCTTTGTTTGGGCCACGATAAGCAAGCTTCTCTTCATCATACTGAATGGGGACATCTGTCACGATTGTTGCGAGCTTCTTGGAAAGAATCGCCTGGTCGCCAAACTGCTCAACACGTTCCTTCAGTTTGCCTTTAAGCTCACCCGCATGTGCAACAACACCTTCAACTGTACCAAATTGCTTAAGAAGATCCGCCGCCGTTTTGGGGCCTACTCCGGGAATACCTGGAATATTATCAGAAGTATCACCCTGGAGTCCCAACATATCAATGACCTGGCTTACTTCCTTGATGTCCCATTTCTCGCATACTTCCTTGGGGCCAAGGATATCTACAGAGTTGCCCATGTAGGCAGGCTTATAGAGTTTGATGTTCTCTTCTACAATCTGACCAAAGTCCTTGTCTGGGGTCATCATATAAACATCAAACCCATTCTTGACGGCTTTCTTGGCGATCGTGCCAATAATATCATCGGCCTCGTATCCATCAAGTTCCAGTATCGGAATATTGAACCCGCGGATGATGTCTTTCACGATCGGTATACCTGATCGGATATCCTCTGGGGTTTCCTGTCGTGTAGCCTTATAGTCTTCAAAGATTTCGTCACGAAAAGTTGCTGCCGCTGTGTCGAATGCGACAGCAATGTGCGTTGGCTTTTGTTTTGTCAGGACCTCGAGCAGCGTATTGGTAAAACCAAAAATCACCGAAGTGTTCATTCCTTTGGAATTGATTCTGGGGTTCTTGGTAAATGCAAAATGAGCCCGGTATATAAGGGCATACGCATCAAGGAGGAACAGTTTCTTGTTTGGGGCACTCATCCTGCGAAGATAGGAATATCGTCATGTCCTGATGTGCTGATTTACTGATCGGTTATATTCACATGACCAAACCAAGATTCCATGACAAATCCCCTTGAGTATTTTCTGCATTGGGAAAAAACTGTTCCTGCAGATATTGTCTTCAGACAGGCCAATGGAAGCAGCTGGATCACATGGAATTTCAGCCAGGCCGGTAATGAAATACGTCGTATCGCCGCCTACATCACTTCACTGAATTTGCCTGGCAAGAGCAATATTGCCATCCTTTCAAAAAACTGTCCTCATTGGGTAATGGCCGATTTGGCCATTATGATGTCAGGGCACGTTTCTATACCTCTTTATCCAACATTATCGGCGGATGCCATCCGGGATATCCTTGTCCACAGTGAATCGAGAGCCATTTTCGTTGGTAAACTGGACGACTATCCTTCGCAAAAGGCAGGGATCCCCGGAATCCACAAAGTTGGCATCAGGGCTTATGGCAGTGCCGAAGAAGGGGCGTGGGAACAAATCATCCAGGAGCACGCTCCATTAACAGCATTCGCGGCCCGTGATCCGGAAGAATTGATGACCATCGTTTACACTTCAGGGACAACCGGAAATCCAAAGGGGGTTATGCATGCCTTCAAATCATTTCATGGCACGTTGACAGCCGCTCGTCAGGCCGTTCAATTTCCTGATCGACCAAGGCTCTTCTCCTACCTTCCTATGAGCCACATCGCCGAACGCATTGGCATCGAAACCATGGGGCTGTTGTTGGGTGCTCAGTTTTCTTTCGCAGAGTCGCTAGCCACCTTTCCTAAAAATCTTTCAGACACCAAGCCTGACTATTTCTTTGCCGTGCCGCGGATTTGGTCCAAGTTCCAGGAAAAAATTCTGGAGAAGATTCCTCAGGCAAGGCTAGACCGATTGCTCTCACTGCCGCTTATTGGTTCAGTCTTGAAACGATCCATCAGAAAAAAGCTAGGACTGAACAATGCCAAACTATTTTTTTCTGGCGCCGCTCCATTGGGAGTTGCCCAGCTTGAATGGTGGCACAAGATGGGTGTCACCATTTTTGAAGTGTACGGCATGACCGAGGACTGTGTTTATGCGCACTTCAATTCCGGAAAGGCATACTGTTTTGGCACTGTTGGAAAACCTCTCCCCGGCCTTCAGGTCAAGATTGCAGCCAATGAGGAGATCTGTGTTAAATCCGACTATATGATGCGGGGATATTTCAAAGAACCGGTCATGACCTCCGAGATGTTTGACGAAGCAGGGTTTCTCAAAACCGGAGACACCGGGGTCATTGATCAGGATGGGTTCCTCACCATTGTTGGAAGGGTGAAGGATCAATTCAAGACTGACAAAGGAAAATACATTTCTCCTGCACCGATCGAACTGAGACTTCTTGAAAACAAAGACATTGCTCAGGTATGTGTCGTCGGGATGGGAATACCTCAACCCATCATGCTTGTTGTTCTCACGGAATCAGCCAAAGCAAAAGAGAAGCAGGAAATCGCATGCAGTCTTTCTGCAACGATGACCAGTATCAATGAACACCTGGAGGCTTACGAAAAGCTCGAAACGGCTGTTGTTATGAAGAATGACTGGGCGCAGGAGAACGGACTTCTTACACCGACACTGAAGCTAAAGCGTAATGCACTTGAAAAGATCTACGTACCACGATACCCGTCATGGTATCATGACAAAGGAAGGGTCGTGTGGGAGTAAGGATCAAGTGTGCAATTCCATATAGTATTTTTTCTGGCGCTTGTCCAGTTTTTCGATGGCATAGCGCAGCATCACACGAGGCATTTTTCCTGCATGCTCATCAAGGAACTCAATGAGTTGTTCCTTATCCTTTCCTCCTGCAAATCGAATCCAGCTTCCAACCGCCTTATGAATAAGGTCATGCTTGTCCTTCAATAAGGCAGCGGCTATCCGGAATGTGTCCCCAACATCACCCTTTCGGATAAAGTAGTAGGTGCTGACGATAGCGGTCCTTCTTTCCCAAACATTCTTTGATTTCGCAAGCTTGTAAAGAATGGCTCTTTGCTTGTCATTCAGATAACCGCCAATGATAAACGGTGCCCCCCGATCAACCATATCCCAGTTATTGATCCGGTCATGCTTTCTGAGATAGAGATCAAAAAGTGCTTTCCGTGTTTCATCGTCAGTTTTTTTGTTTCGGGCCTGAAAGTCCATGATGCAAACCGCTCCCATCCGTGCTTCATAGTAGTCACTCTGTAGCAGCTTTTCAATTTCAACCAAAGGCATCGGGCTTGCCTGTTTCGCCAGGGCAAACAACTTTCCCATTCGAATACCGAGGAACTTATTGCCTTTCGCTACATCATTTCGGAAGAATCTCTGAACATTCGCCAGGTCAGCTTTGGTTTGCATGCCGGCAAGTGCCTGAACAAATCCAACTGAAGTGAGGATGTTGCCTTTCGAAGATTGTCTGGCCATTACGACAGCTACTTCAACCTTGCTTTAAAGTAGTCCACCGTGTTTTTGTAAGCATCTTTATATGCGGCTTCGTTGAAGGCCCCCATTGGATTGGATGGGTTCGCAAATCCATGGTTGGCGTCATACGTCTTGATCGTGAGGGATTTTCCGGCAGCCTTCATGTTAGCATCAAACTTGTCCATGACGGCCTTGTTGATCCACTGGTCCTGTGAACCCCAAATGTTGAGTACATCGCAGTTGAGACTTTTTAGTTTGGTCACATCTTCAACCGGCATCCCATAATACATGACGCAAGCCGAGGCTTGCTTTCCTGCTGTAAGCGAAGCAAGGAGGGATTCGCCTCCTCCAAAACACCATCCAACGGTGCCCACTTTTGCAGATTTTCCTGCGAATTCCAGGGCACCCTTCACGATGGCGTCTCCACGCTCCTGTTTGAATTCTCCCATGTACTTGCCTGCCGTCTCGCGGTCGGTCGCCAACTTCCCATCATACATATCCAGCGCCAACACATTGACATCGCCAACATCGTTGTACAGATTTTCACTCTGCCGCTTCACGTTGTCATTGAGTCCCCACCATTCCTGGAAGACAAAAATCCATTTGTTGGAAGCCTTCGCTGATTTAAGGAAGAATGCATTGGCGTCGGTACCATCAGGGCATTTGAATTTGACCATTTCACCGCCGGCCTCACTGATATGGGTATACTCCCTGGGATTGGGATGCTCTTCATTGAATTCATCATTCTGAGCAAAGTGGGCAAACTTCTCCGTAGAGGAGGTGTGACAAACGGTTATTCCATCCGATTGAGCGGACGCTGCACTTGCCCAGAGCAACAGGGCAAATGACATCAAGATGTATTTCATGGCCTTTGAGGGTTGGTTGAATTTCGTATTCAACCAAATGTAGCCACTATTTTGATACACGGTCAAGACCTTCCTTTGCCTCCTGAAGGTTGCCGTCAAGTTTCAACGCGACTTGATACTTCGCCTTTGCTTCGGCTTTCTTGCCTTTTTTCTCAAGAATCTGACCGAGTCGCATATTGGCACCTGCGTGCGAAGCTTGTGTTGGCCCCGGTATAAAATCAAGGTAGCGAAGGAGATACCCCTC
>JAEUUD010000097.1 GCA_016787625.1 Cyclobacteriaceae bacterium | reverse complement strand
ATCGCTTCAGCGTTTTCCTGGTTGAGCTTGAGGGACTGTTCCAACTTTCTGTCGTAGGATTTCCACATGTCGAGGATGGCTTTTTCTTCCATGGTTTTTTAGTTCTGTGTTGAGAATTTAACGCGTAACATTTCTTTTATCCTGCCGATTTTGGTGGAGACGTTGGTGACACTCAGTCCAAGGATATCACCAATTTCCTGATGACTGTTTTCATCCAGGTAAAGGAGGATGACAGCCTTGTCCATTTCTTTCAGCTCACGGATGAACTGATGTAGCTGGGCTACTTCGGCAAGTTCATCTGTGTCGCCGTCCGGAAAGTTGATAATCCCGTCTGGCATCGTCTGACTTATCTCCGTCCTCCGTGATTCTTTTCGGTAGAAGGAGATGGAGACATTCAATGCAATCCGGTACATCCATGTGCTTAGTTTGTATTGCTCGTTATACCGGTCAAAGCTGTGCCAAAGCTGAAGTGTGATCTCCTGGATAAGGTCTTTCCTGTTCTCAGGATCTTTACAATAGCCATTGGCTACTTTGTAGATGATGCCTTTGTTTTTTTCGATCACCTGGAGGAACGATTGTGGATCACGCGGCAGGGTCATGACTAGTTTGATGTGTTAATCATGAAAGAGATGCCTTGCCCATTCCAGTGATACTCTCTGATCTTCTTTGCGCGATGCATGCGTTTGTCACTTTTGGTCAACAGTCTTTTTTGCCTTTCTGAAGGCATGGACCTGTGCACCTTTGGTGAATGAAATGCTGATACAATATCGTGTATTGCTTTCTTGATTTTTTCCGGAAGACGAAAGAACCGGACCCATGATGCGATACCCTCTGCCTTGTCAGGAAGGCCTCCAATTGCCTCAGATGCAGGCATCTGGTGCATGCCGGCATTCGATGAAACAGGGGTCACCAGAAGGGTTAAGATAAGGAAGGTGGTGACGGCTAACGGCTTCATAGGGATTGAATTTCCCTATTATTCGCACGACAGCCTTCATTCTCACAAGGTGACCGAAAGAATTGTTACAACGGATTTGGCCGCGGGATTACACGGATTATTCCTCAGTGGCTTCGCTTTTCAACGTACTTTCTGAAGTTATCCAGAATGGCTTGCCAGCCTCCCCGTTGCATCTCTATTGGGTTTTGCTGTTCGGCATCAAACCGGGTAGTAACTTTTGTCTTGCCATTTTCTGATGTGAACTCAGTAATGGATCGACGGCCATCGGGCATGGTATAAGCGATGGTTTTCAAGGGAATGACCTCATCGTAGCTTGCCTCGAAGTCAAATCCAAAGCTGCCGTCTTTGGCTTCCATCCTTGACTTCATCTTTCCACCCACACGCAAATCGTTCTCCGCTGCCGGGCAATGCCAGTCATCCGATGCAAAGTTCCATTTTGTTATATCTCGAGGTTGCGTATAACAATCCCAGGTTTTTCTGATGTCGGCCGCGATAATGGTCTCAACGGTTATTCTCTGTGCACTCATGGAATGTGATGATTTAATTACTTCTGCAGCTTAGCACGCAGCGATTCCCGCAGGTCCGTTGCTCTTTGGCTGCTGTTCAGGGAGGGGTCGGACTTGAAAAGAACCTCCAGGCTATCCAGTGCCTGCTTGAATTGACCAAGTTGATCATACGATCTTACACGTGCCAGACGCAAGACGGTGTTATTGTCTGTGTTGGCATAAGCGATCATCTGCAAGGCCTCGTTGTGCATCTGCGCATCATTGAGGAGGTTCCAGAGCAGGCGCCACTCACCTTGACTGTAGTAGTATTTTGCTGTGTCGGGTGAGCTCATCACACGGTCACGTGCCGCAATCATGGCTTCATGTCCGCCGGATTTATATGCCTGGAACAGTGTGTCTGACAGTGACGCCCGGGCTTCGTCGACTTTCATCATTTTATACTTCGTATACACAAGTGTTGCGTTGGGTGGAATATCGCTGCCTGCGCCCCTTTCTCCGTAGGCAATTGCTCCAGGGAGCACCGCAGCGATCTCATCGCCTTCACGCAATTTCATTGTTACTTCCGTGAAGCCCGTGATCATTCGATCTTTGTTGGCGACAAACACAAACGCGCTATCCTTCATGTCGTTGGTGTTCCAGATTTCCTTGCCATTGACGCTGAGGGCCAGGTAGGTGTACACACGTGAGCCGGTGGCAACAGGCCGTCCTTCGCCGATTTTCATGAATACATACTTAAGTCCGGATGCTGTTGTAATGGTATCACCGATGACAATTCCTCTGTCGTCCTTCTTTTCGGTAGAGCAGGCAGCGGCAAACAGCATGATGAAGGGGAGGAGTAAATGAAGTTTTTTCATGATGGGGAAATTTGTCTCAATATAATGATGAAAAATCGAGAATGGGTCTGTCGATCTTGCAGGATTTTGAGGAGTCACTGACACCTACGATTGTAATTGTCACTTTTCTTTTACTTGACTAAAAGAAAAGTAACCAAAAGAAAAGTCAAGGCAAGCAAGATGCTTCCCCGCAAAGCTCCATCGCACCACCCTGCCTTGCTTGCCGGGCCAACGCTCGGAGAGACGATCTGCGGAAACCTTTAGCCTTTAGCTTTCAGCTTTCACCTTAGTTTGATAGCCACAGATTACACGGATTTCCACGGATTAGAAATCATTGGCAAACTCTCTTTGTCAGCCTGAGCAGCCAGCCCTGAGCCTGTCGAAGGGTAGTCGAAGGCTGCTGAACCGCTAAGAATTAAGAACTAAAAATGAAAAATTGGAAAGGAGAACTGGGTTCCAGTTTCTGAATTCTGTATTCTTCTTTCTGTATACTGTTTTCTAACCTCAGAGTTCGCAAAGGCAGCGCAAAGAGTTTCCTTCTAATGCCATTCTAATTTCTTTTGACAGGTGGGCGCTTGATTTATTTCCTTGAATTTATGCCCCGATGATGTTTTTACTCTTGTTATAGTAGTTACTGCTATACAATTCCAAAGGTTCTTTTTCAGATTTCCTTTATTGAGGACATGTTGGTCTTTACATCGGATTGGCTGCTGGTCCCAGGATTTTATCGTGTGCTCGCGACGGTAATCCTCCTCGTGGCCAACATCAGCGCTCAAGGGCAATCCGTTGACCTTCTTACAGGTAGACTTCAATATGGTATTCCGCTGGGAGAATTGAAGGCCAATGATATTTCTATTCCCATTGGTATTTCCAATCATGGCAATGCGGTGACCGTCGCTGAAGGCGGCAGCGACTGCGGTGTGGGATGGAGCCTTTCAGCTGGCGGTTCGATCACCCGAATTGTCCGAGGCCTTCCCGATGAGTTGAACGACCACCGGAAAGGATGGATCTACTCAACCAAGTCACCGGACATTCAGAGTTTCACTCCGCAGGGAGGTGATTCGTTTGCAACCTATACCTCCGGGGAGGAAGATGATTACGAATTCCTGGAGGAGCTGGGGTACACAAACGACACCGAGCCGGACCTCTTTTACTTTCAGGCGCCGGGTATCGGTGGCCAGTTTATCCTCGATCATGACGGCGTGCCACAATTGCTGACCCTTCAGGATGTTACCATCTCTAATTTTGACACCACCGGTTTTTCTATCAGGACCAACAATGGCTTCGTCTATTCATTCGCTACCAAAGAGCAAGTTGTACGCACCTCAATGGGGGAGACCCACAATGAGTACACCAACTGCAAGTATAACTTGGGCGGTGCTGTATGGTTTACCGGCAGGTGGCTCCTGACCACGATGACATCAACGGCAACGGGAACCAATGCTTCTTTCTATCACGAGTCTATGCCAGAAGCCATCGTGAACACGCAGGGGGAGGACTCTCTGTATGTCATTCAGGACCGGTTCTTACCTATGAGACTTGCGGAGATTTCGTTGGAGAATTATAGAGTGAATATTATCTATGCTAATCGGGTGATTTCTAGGGTTTATTTTAGCGAAACTTCATCTGTAAACAAGAAGGAATTTGTACTTCACTATCAGACATTCCTGGATAAGGATTTCGGTGAAGATGTCTTCCCCGTTTCAAAGGCATTCCTGAAGAGCGTGCGTGAAACAGGACCTGATTGCAACCCTTTTGCATCCTACGAGTTTACTTACGCCGGTATTGACTGGAATGAGACCTATATAGCCAAGCCTTGGGAAAACAACTGGAAACAGGATTGGTTTGGGTTCTTCAATGGCAAGAGCGGCAATGAGAATGATCCGACGCTCTATTACTATTCCGGCGAGACGCACGGAAGGCGAATGAGGGTCACACCGATTCCGGGCGGAAGCCCTACGACCATTTCAGGAGATGACCGGTCAGTGGACTTCGATTCGCTTCGTTTCGGTTCCCTGACGAACATATCTCTTCCAACCGGAGGCACGACCGAGATTGAGTATGAGTCGAACACTTACTACGATAGATCAACATCGGAAGAACTGACAGGTGGAGGACTGAGAGTCAAGACAATCACCAGTAATGGGAGTGAGGTTGCGTTTGGAAAAGCTACCAGTGTTCACAGTCCTTACAGAGCCTTGCGAAAACGTTATGAATACAAGGCCGCAGATACGGTTGGATCTGTAACCAGCGGAAAATTGATTGCCCCGCTGAAGTTCGGGTTTATCAGGGTGGGCGCCACCGACTTTATAAACAAATCGGCCACCAACATGGGTGATGCGCCTGAGATCCTGTACTCACGTGTGAAGGAAGTGATCGACAGTTTGGGAAGTACGGTCTATGTCTTTAGTGTGCCGGCAACATTTCCCGACACGCTGAGCGGCGAGTGGAAGGCGACCAAAAGCCGGCTGGCAAGGCCGTCGAATGTGTCAGCGGGCAATGTAAAGAATGGCTACTACACCTACCCCTTTCCACCAGCAACCAATTACAATTTCAAGCGAGGCTTCCTGGAGAGCGTGCATCAGTATGACAAGGAAGGTACGCTGGTTCGTAAGCGCGAGATGACACCCCTGCAGCTGCCCTCATCACCTCCCGCGGCGATCAAGGGTATCCGGTTCGAGAAGTGGGACCTCAACTATTACTATGGCGTCTACGAAATGCTTACCGGAAGAAGACAGGTGATAGGCAAAGAGGTGGCAACAGAATTTAGCGAAGCATCACCCACAGACTCTATCAGGACAGTGACTGTGTATACGTACAACAGCAACAACATGCTCGAACAAGTAACGGATACGCTCGCCGACTTGTCGGTGCGCAAACAAAAATTCCGGTACGCAAAGGACTATACGTACACGAGTCCGACGACGGATACGATGGCGGTGGCACTCAAGACACTTAATGATACCCATCGTCATGGAGAACTGGTAGAACATGTGACCCGGCTCACACCCAATGGCGGCAGTGAGGTGGTAACCGGAGCACAGTTGATTGTCTACAAGACCTTTACCAATGGGAAGGTTCTTCCTCATTACCTGAAGACGGTAAGAGCCGGAGCATCGGTGACCGAATCCAGTGTGGGAGGTTCACAGACCTTTACTTCAGATGCAGACTACTATAGTGCCCGGATATTTCATGAATACGATTCGGCGGGCAGGGTGCTGAGCGAGTATGACGACAAGAAAAATCACGTTGCGCACGACTATGCGACGGACCTTGGATTCGAGACTGCCACCTATGCCAATGCCAGGTCGGGTCAGGTGGTGTATGAAGGTTTTGAGGCAACCACCACCTCGGGGTTAAAGAAAGGCGGAACACCGACCTATCCGGCTGGATGGACCGGTGAAAAGGCAATTCAGATTGATGCTGCGGACTCCTTGACTTCAGCACCCCTTCAAAAGGGAGGGAGTAAATACAGAATTTCCTGCTGGGTGAAGGCAGGACAGGCGACTAATATCAGCTTCATTGCTTTTCACGTTGAGCAGCAGATCCTTACTGCACCCAATCCCGATGACACTGTCTATGTCGACGTCATTGATACAACGTTCACCATCACCTCTACTGCCTCCGCTCAATGGGAGTATTTTGAGAAAGAGGTGGGCATGGAACAAGTGCCGTCCAGTTTCCAGCTACGGGTCATGGCCAACAATACTGTTACTATCGATGACATTGTATTTATGCCGATTTCATCCAGGATTGCTTTCCAGACGGTGAGGACATTGTACGGCGTTACCTCATCGAGCGATGATCGTGGCAACTCGGTGGTATATAAGCACGACGAGCAGGGGCGCGTGGTGAGCACCTTTGACCGAAAACGAAACCTGGTGCAGAAGAATGAGTTTGCCAACCAGAAGCAATTAACATCTGAGTTGGTGGCCGGATTTTTAACGGGTGCGTACTACAGGATCAACGAGCCCATCTATTTCACTGCCCTGCCCAACTGTCTCGAGGTAACCCATCAATGGAAGATCGACAATAATATTGAATCGACTGATGACGCCTTTCCTTTTACGTTTGTGACTCCAGGCAGGCACCAGGTAGAACTCACCGTGACGTCTGGCGGGTTGAGCAAGGCGTTCAGAGAAACGATCTGCGTTGATTTATCGGCAGCTATCTACATTTCTGCTGCCTACACCAACAGCGATCCATTTCCTCCCGGCACGGTGACGGACTGCAACTCACCTTCTACTGTCTTTACAGTTAATGGCCTTCCTGGAGGGTGTTCAGTCTCAGTCAGCTGGGTTGCAATGTCAATGATCTGGATAAACAATCACTATGAACCATATCCTATTGGTAGTCTTGGAACTGGCACCACGTTAACATATGCGTCACGGTTTGAAGGCGCTATTGTAGCCACGATCAGTATTGATTGTGGAGGGACTGGCAATTTGCAGTGCCTTGGTGAGCGGTCGACGGCTTTTACTCTGGCTTATGATGTTGGCTACAACCCCTACGCAACCTGTCATTGATGATGAGCGCAAAACATTACATATGGATGTTACTCTTGATCAGTCCGCCGGCGGCCTTGTGTCAGAACATTGCTGCTGTTAACCTCGAGTGGACAGTGGATCATACAACAGATTTGCGCACGGATGCTTCTGCCAGTTTTTCGTGCACCTTCATTACCAATGGCACAGAAGGAGTCACCTGGCTGCAGAAAAATGGCGAGATAAGTACTGCATTCTCAGTAACAGGTACAGAGGGTACCTGGACCAATGTCGCATCTCAAGGCACCTTCACTTATCAATTGACCCGGGATGGCAAGTCTGGCTTCATGACCGTCGAGAAAAACGGGGAGGGGACATTCATCACCCTTGACTTCAGCGAGTCTGGAGCGTTTGCCATCAAGCGAAGATTCAGGATTGCATCAGTTACGGAACCTTGAGATGAAAGGTAAATTGTTTCGATATTGCTTGTGCCTTTCACTGCCCATCCTGTGGATGGGAGTATCCCCTGGGTACGCACAGACGGGTCCGAGCACGGTGACAGCAGGCGCTTCGGAATACTATACATACTGGACGGACGTGTATATGACCAGTCCCAACTGGCAAGCGGTGGGTGGGACTGTCGTATCAGAAGATCACACGGGGTTTGATCATTCGGTAACCGTCGAGTGGGGCGCTCCAGGCAGTGGATCCATAGCCTTGTACGATGGTACTTCGTACCAGTTTGCCTTGCTCAATGTGACCATCAACTGTCCTACCGTTTCCAATCCATCAACCACTTTTGGTTATACGAACAATTGTGGGAATACCGTCATTACAAGGAACAGCGGTCCAGCTTCCGGGATTACCTGGTATTGGCAGACCGGATCGTCGGGGACCTCTACCGGTTCTTCCAGCGACACTTACGAGGTGTACAGCGGTGGTACTTACTACGTCAGGGCTAGGAGCGATGCTTTTCCAACCTGCTGGAGCAGCGGTACCGCGTCGACATCATCTGTCACGATTAACACTGTCCCGGGAACGGTTGGTTCTCCTACGGGAGCAACCCGGTGTGGGACGGGGACAGTAAATCTTTCGGCATCGACGGGAACGAACGGAACAGGGGTGAAATGGTACACAGCCTCTTACGCAGGGACACTGCTCCATACAGGCACGAGCTATACTACATCTAGCTTGTCAACAACCACCACATTCTATGCGTGTACCTACATCAGCGCTACAGGTTGCGAAAGCTCCAGAACGGCCATCACGGCAACGATCAGTTCTCCAACGGCTCCTGCAACAGCATCGAGCACGCCTCCGGAACTGTATGGTTCCGGATCAGCGACCCTGTCAGCGACCGGAGCGGGAGGCGGTGAGACCTATGTATGGTACAACGTTTCTGTTGGCGGGAGCCCGCTTGGCTCAACAACACAAAGTGTAAGCACAACATCCAGCTATTATGTAGCCAAGAAAGTGACGGCGACAAGTTGTGAAAGTTCCCGTACGAGCGTGACGGTACCGGTCTATACGCCGGCGGTGATCTCGCCTTCGGGAACCCGGTACCTTGCCTATGGCAGTTCGGTCTCCCTCTCAACAACAACCTACCATTCTTATCAGTGGTTCAGAGACGACATCACCATCAGCGGGGCAACGGCCCAGTCATACCTTGCCCGTCGACCCGGCACGTATAAAGTTGAAGTGAAGGGTTCGGCATCAGCCGCGGCGCATGTGGCAGGCACCCCCGTCGTGATTGAGGGTCCGACGACGCAGACGATGAACATGGCAAGTTCGACCCAGATACTCAGGGAAGGAATAACGGAAAGCACCCTGCTCGACACACTCGCCACCGGCGAGACGGCCCAAATGATCAGTTACCAGGATGGGCTTGGGCGTACGTTTCAGACGGTCGCTGTAGGCGCTTCTCCCGACAGCCTGGATTTGATCAGTCCTGCCGGTCCTTCATTTCAGGGGTTGTCGGACACAACATTCCTTCCCTATGTAAGCGCCGACCGTGATGGACGCTTCCGCGTCAATGCCATCCGCGGAAGCAATGGTACCTATGCAGCCAGTGAACAGTATTACTTCTATCAGAATGAAAGCAAGGTGGCTCATGATACCAAGCCGTTCGCCCGGTCTATCCATAGGCGCTCGCCTGATGCAGGCGTGATCGAACAGCACGCCCCCGGAAGCAACGGCACCAACACCGTACGAAGCCAACTGGCTTTCAACAGCGCCTCCGATACGGTGAGACACTGGAAACCTGATGGCACTACCTCGGCCAGTTACGCAGCTAAGACCGTGGTGGTCTCTATTGTCACTGATGAGAACGGCAACCAGGTGAAAACCTTCACCAATGCGTTGGGACAGACAGTGCTGAAGAAAGTGCAGTCAGGAGCATCTTCATGGCTGAGGACTTACTACATCTATGATGAATATGGACGACTCAAGTACCAGGTTCCGCCGCGGGCTGTGGGCCTGCTTGATTCCAATCCCAACCTGGAGTCAGATACCAACCTTGCTGAACTGATTTACAAGTACACCTACGACGACCGCGGCCGTGTGATCGTTAAGAAAGTGCCGGGTGCCGCCGAAGAATACATTGTTTACGATCAGCTCGACCGGGTCGTACTCACGCAGGACGGCAACCTGAGGGCTTCCGACAAGTGGATGTTTGTCAAGTATGACTACTTCAACCGCCCAGTATACTCTGGCTTGTTCTCGAGCGCTTCGTCAAGGTCTACGCTGCAGACGGCCGTTGATGCGCTCAACTACAACTCCGTACCCTGGTACGAGACGGAAGCCAGCGGAACCTACGACTATACCAACAACGCGTACCCTACGTCGGATACAGAAGTACTCTCGGTCAACTATTACGATCATTACGACTTCAACCGCAACGGCACCGACGACTATACCTATGACAACGCGCACCTGAGCGGACTGGAGACCTCGGCGGTTCCCAAGCCACGCGGCAGTCCGACAGGCAGCCGGAGACTGACGGTTAACAGCAGCGGAAGTACGACAGCCACCTGGCTGAAGAGTGTGATTTTCTACGGCAAGTATGACCGTGTGATTCAGACACTCAGCAATAACCATTTGTACACGACGATGGCCGACAAGTCGTCGGTGATCTATGACTTCTCTGGCAAGGTGATCAAGACAAAAACCACACACAATCCTTCGTCAAGTGACAAGCAGGAAATTATATCCCGCCAGGAGTATGATCATGTAGGAAGGGTTCTCAAGAAATACCAGACGATGGAACACCCGACGGAGTGGATATCGAAGGTAGGGGTGACTACTGTCGGCTCAACCATCAACAAGACAAGCGGCGCTGATAACAATTGGAACGCAGGTGCTTTCTCGGCCGTTGGCATACCAGCCTCGACGGACGGGGCCGTGAAGTTTGGCGTAGGCCCTGTCACCGGCCGTAAAACCATGGGATTGTCCGACACCGATGTGGATATAACCATCACAGGCATGGATTTCGCAATGGTATTGCGTCATGACGGTGGGATTCAGATTTACGAGAGCGGCACACTGATCGGCAGCTATGGCACCTACACAACCTCAGACCTGTTCATGATCCAGCGGGTGGGCACAACGATTTACTACAAGAAGAACGGCTCAACGATTTATACTTCCGGAGTGAGTTCTTCGACGGCCTTGTATGCCGACTGCTCAATCTTCAACACCGATGCCGGCTTTACCGGCGTGAGCATGGTATTACCGGTGACGGAGAAACTGCTT
>JAEUUD010000096.1 GCA_016787625.1 Cyclobacteriaceae bacterium | reverse complement strand
TACACGGATTTCCACGGATTGGATAAAGAGCCAATGCCTAACGCCCAAAGCCCAACGCCCTCTTGTCGCCGACCCACTGACCTACCGATCACCGATCACCGATTACCGTTTGGCTGTGCCACGGATAGCACGGATTTCCACAGATTGGTGGCTCCACAAATCACAGTTCAGACAACTCAGGGACGCGGCCGCAAAGCAAACTTGCTTTTGCTTAACTTTGTCGCCGGACTAACAACCTTCCATGAAAATCGCCAAACATTCCGTTGCCGCCATTCATTATACGCTCACTGACAATTCCGGAAAAGTGCTCGACAGCAGCGCTGGCCGTGACCCCCTCTACTACCTTCATGGGGAAGGAAATCTGATACCAGGAATGGAAGAAGGTCTCGAAGGACAGAGCAAGGGAACAAAACTGCAGTTGAAAATAAGCCCTGAAAAAGGATACGGGGTACGTGATGAGAAGCTTATCCAGCAAGTGCCCAGGTCAGCATTTGGCCAGCAAAAGATTGAGAAAGGCATGCAGTTTCAAACGAACAACGGCATGGTGGTCACGGTGACCAATGTAGGCCTCGAGCAAATTACTGTTGATGCCAATCACGCCCTGGCAGGAGTCGAACTACATTTCGCAGTAGAAGTCATGGAAGTCCGCAGCGCCACTCCCGATGAGATTTCTCACGGCCACGTGCACGGACCCGGAGGGCACCACTAGATTGCTATCTTTACACAAACTTGATTGAATATTTAATATTTCACATCGATGTACGGCGGCGGAAACACCTTTGAAGGCATCAAGACGGACAGCGTAGCACAGGAAGATCCTCAGAAGCTGGCAGCATTTGAGGCCCGGATCGCCCGTGGGGAGAAAATTGAACCCACTGACTGGATGCCACAGCTTTACCGCAAGCAGCTGATCCGTATGATTGAGCAGCATGCACACAGTGAAATCATCGGGGCCCTGCCAGAGGGTACATGGATTACCCGTGCACCGGGCTTCAAGAGAAAAATGTCGCTGATGGCCAAAGTGCAGGATGAGGTGGGTCACGGTCAGCTTCTATATAGTGCAGCAGAAACCCTTGGCAAGTCGCGCGAAGAAATGATCGACGACCTGATATCCGGAAAATCAAAGTACTCCAACATCTTCAACTACCCGACGTTTACCTGGGCCGACTGCTGTTTTATCTCCTGGCTCGTGGATGCCGGAGCCATCGTTAATCAGCTGGCCAATGCAAAAGGAAGTTACGGACCCTATTGTCGTGCGCTCGACCGTATCTGTGCAGAAGAATCTTTTCACCTGAAATATGGTCATCATTGCGTCATCTACCTTGCAGCTGGTTCTCCAAAGCAACGGGCGATGTTCCAGGAGGCCCTCAACCGATGGTGGCCTCCGATGATGCACTTCTTTGGACCATCTGACAAGATTTCCGTGCACACGGAAGTGCTCATGAAATGGAAAGTGAAAATGGGTACCAACGATGATATGCGGAATCAATTTCTGGATATGTATGTGCCCAAGATCCTCGAACTTGGATTTACCATCCCTGATCCAAAGCTGAAAAAGAATCCTGACACAGGCCGTTGGGACTACACGGAACCAGACTGGGATGAATTCAAACGCGTCATCAACGGCGACGGGCCATGCAATAAAGAACGCCTTGAAGTGAGAAGGATCGCAGAAGAGCGTGGCAAGTGGGTGCGTGAAGCACTGAAGACGTCAAAGACAGCCTACGTCACGCCGCTCGCCTGACGCTAACGGTCAATTCCCTAACTTCGTCGCGTGAAATCCCTCGATCCCCGCGTTAATCGTCTTCCTGTCCCAGGCACACCGGGCAAGATTACACCCAAGATTCCCCTGGATCAGTTTGGATCGTATGAAGTGTTTGTCCAACCTAAAGAGGGGAAACCATTTCAGCATGAAGGCATCGTGCATGCGCCCAATCTGGAGATGGCATTTGTTTTGGCCAAGGAGGCATTTACAAGGAGATTCACCTGCGTATCACTCTATGTGACCGATACACGCGATGTATTTGTTAGTCCCCTCACCGACGCTGATAAGAATGCCTATGACATGATCAGCGATGAAGGAGTCAAGGGTAATGATTCCTATGAAATATATCACCTTGCCAAGCGCGGCAAGCAACATGTTCACGCAGGCGTGGTGACTGCAGGAAGTCCTGAAGAAGCCATGTGGAAAGCCCGGCAAACACTCAACACGAAACAGGTATTCAACATCTGGGCAGTGAAGACATCCAACATACGAAAGACCGGGGAAGGCGAAACGATACTCTGGGATACGCTGCCGGAGAAAAAATTCAGGGACGCCGCTGATTATAAGGGTGGGGATAAGCTCAAGGAATTTCTTGAACGAAACAAATCATGAACGACCAGGCACTAAAAGAGCTGCTTTACAAATTGGCTGATGACCTCCTCATCCTGGGCCACCGCAATTCAGAGTGGACAGGCATGGGACCCTTGCTTGAAGAGGATATCGCCTTCTCCTCGATGGCGCAGGATAAGATAGGCCAAAGCCATGCGTTGTTTCAACTGCTTCATCAGCTGGGAGAACAGCAACCGGATCTGGTTGCCTTCACACGCAATGCCAATCAGTTTCACAATGCTGTGCTGGTTGAACTGCCGAATGGCGAATATGACTTCAGCCTTGTACGTCATTTCCTTTTCGACATGGCCGATTCACTCCGGTGGCAAATGCTGACCAATAGTTCTTATGAGCCGCTGGCTCAGCTTGCAAAAAAAATTCAAGGTGAGTTACGCTATCACACCTTGCATGCCAACACATGGATAAAACAACTGGGCAACGCAACGGAGGAGAGCATCACACGCCTTCAAGGCTCCTTGTCGAAGCTGATGCCCTACGCATTGGGCATGTTTGAGGAATCTCCCATGGAGGCTGCGCTGATCAATGATGGAATCTTTAAAGGGGAACAGGCGCTCCAGGCCATCTGGAAGTCCAAAGTGGAAGAAGTGCTTTCAGCAACCCAACTGGCCGTTCCTGACTGGAAAATCCTGGTACCCGTATACGGCGGTCGTCGAGGTCAACACAGCGAACATTTGCAGCCCATGCTCGACGAAATGAGTGAAGTATTCCGAATCGATCCAACGACCGAATGGTGATCTAACGCTGTACCACAAGCCGTCCGGCCTGGGTGTATGATCTCCCCCCTATCAGCGCTGACATTCTAAAAAGATAAATCCCTGCTGGAAGAGGATTACCGCCGGCATCCTGGGCACTGATTCGAAATTCATTGGTTCCCACATGCAAACTGGAAAGCGCTTCATTACCAAACCTGCGCACGGAAGACCCAGTCGATGAAAACACCTCCAGTAGAAAATCCGATGGAGCCTCGCCGCCGATCACCACTTTGAAATAAAACCAGTCCGTCGAAGGGTTCGGATAAACCGATTCGAGCTTGAATCCCTGTTCATCACTAACAACAAAGGTTAGCTCATATGGAACTGCTCCGCTGGCGTTGCCTTTCGCATCGACAGCATTCATTTGTAAAGTATATGTACCTGTCGGGAGGTCGACAGGCTTAAATTCCATCAAGAACTCCTGCGTTAATGAAGCCGGCGTCCATACAACATCAGGATTGGTGAAGTCGATTCGAATGAAAGGACAATCGTCAGGATCGACACAAGGATATCTCAGAAAGAGGTCGATACCTGTTGTGTCTGTCTTCAACAGGAACGGGTTGCGGTCGATCACTTCAGCCCGGATAACCGGTGACCGCGACACCTGATCACCAGAGAGCACGTGTCTGCCGTCAATGGTGACATCAAGAACTGGTCCGGCCAGGTCGGCATTTACAAGCAGATGTCCATACAGTGGCAGCAGGTTGTTGTCGTAGTACTGCTCGGGTAACACCCGGGGATTGACGTACACCGTTACATCGTTTGCGCCCCCTTTGCCGTGAGTTTCAAAAACAACTTCGAACGTCGTGGTATCACCGGGCGCCGGAGCTGCGATCCGAAATGTTTTCCTGTCAAGTATCCGCGGCGTAGTAGAAAACACGTCGGCGCGTACCGTGAGTGAATCCAAAAAGTTTCGATTCGAAATGTTCGTAAATCCGTACTCCGCCTTCCACTGTTCGCCTTCCTCGACGGAATCAGTCTCCAGTTTTCCTGTGTACGTCAACATACCTTCCGCCATGGGCGTGAACGTAACCAGCCATTTCCTCAACTGGCCCGCCGTTAGGTCAATAGGGTCCTCCACATGCAAGTCCAGACGCATGAATGGAAATGCTGTTGCGTCAATGTCATTCACTGACTGTGTACCAGGCGCAACTGTACGAATGAGCGTCTCCGCACCAGACACATCCATTCCAACAATATCTATAGAGACAACATCTGGTGCGGCTATACCTGTCACCTGTGTGGTCAATGCTCCCCACGACTGCGCAGGACCTATCAGTTCTGAAGACAATGTGCCTTCTGAAAATCTGCCGGTGATTGTACCTGGTACAGAAAGTGCCTGGGCATTGGCCGGTGTGCCGGCGGGACGGAACAAATCAGCAGTACCTCCTGCTGAACCCTTCTTCCCGTGCAACACGAATGGCTCACCAGGTGCTACGCCATTTAGCTGGTTGAGTCCAACACCAAGTTGCTCCAGTTGAAGTTTGGTCGCTACTGACCATGAAGCAAATCCCGCATCCCCAATGGAAAAGATGACCACGGAATCTCCGGCCTGGATGTTGGCAACATATTGGGCAATGCCGTTGGCCAGTTCAAGCTCTGACAAGGCATAACTGTTGATCAGCTGTGGTTCACGGCCGCAGGAACGCGGGTCCGAAAAATTAAATGGGATACCGGCATAAGGTGCCGTAGAATGCTTGTCAAAAGCGATCAGGTTCAATGTGTTGTTACGGCAAGGTTGGCCCTGTGAAGCCACATTGAATTCTTCCTGGTTGATCTTAACAGAAACCCCTGAAGGAGCACTTGGATGGGCACTCCCGTAAGTAAGGATATCGACCGTCGACGTGGTGGAAAGAAACTCCAGTCGTTGCGTCGTTCGGTTCCAGGTCAATCCGGTTGTATCGTTGCCCAGGAGCTGCGGAAATTTGATTTGAGCCCAACCTTCATCGCCATTAAAAATGTGAACAAAGGACGAGGTTGTCCAGGATGTGTTTTCCCCAGGCAAGGGGTTTTCGAGTCGTGTACGCCAGTAATAAACCAATGAGTCATTGGGCAACATTGACAATGGTAACGTCGCTGTCACTTTGCCGGAGACCGTCTTGCGATTGAGGTATGGGCTATCAAAGGTTGCCGCTGTGTCGACCTCCACTTTAAATGAACGCACGTCCGACGTGAGGTTGGTATGTTGAAACAAGAGGTTGACGCTGCTTCCAGGAACAATGGCGTAGGGTGCGGGAAAGAGATTCTTGGATCCATTGATGGGTATAAAGAAATTGAGTGACGCTTCATTATTATCCTCCCGCAACTCTGCCGTCAATTGGTCCGAATCCAAAAAGACGGTAAAAAGATTGTTGCCGGCTTCACTCTCGGAAGGTCCACGGCGAATAATAAACTGAATGGTCTGAGTATACATCACCGGGTTGAACAGGGAGTCGTACGTCAGCACGGAGTTGTCACTAAGGGTTCGCTGCACGCGGATCTTGAAAGGTTCGGGGTGTGCGCGACCGAAATTCCTTACCCGAATTTCCAGGGCAAAAGAATCAGTCCTGGCCGTGATTGGATTGCCATCGAAAGAAACAACGGAGAGGGCTGATCCGTCAGCCACTTCATAGTCAGGCTTGTTGGCGCCAAACAATTGAACAGCCGGGTCGCCGAGCAAAACCATTTGCTGAACCTGGGTAACGGACAGGGTTCCATCGCCATAGGCAGCCAGGTACCTGCGGGCTGTTTCTTTCTGCACCTCCCCCACACCTTTGTGGATGTAGGTGGAATCACCGAAGGCCACCTGATAGAAAATCTCGCTGTACTGCCGCAGTGCATTTGAAAATCCAAAGGAGCTGTGCGCAATGAATGACTTTGCACCTTTGTTGGGTGTAAGCATCCAGTCTTCACCAAATGTCACGCGGTTGTCAAAAAAGCGACCAGCGTTACAGCCGTTGATCAAAAAGCCAGGATACTTGCCGGCATTCTGGTAACCCAACGTTGGGTCGCTTACGTAGCCGATATCAATATCAATGGTCCCTGGTCCGGAATGTCCATAAAAAGTGATCAGGTTAAGTCCTTTGTTGACCTGGTCTTTGACATTAATCAATTCAACATTCAGGGTCTGCTTTGAAATCGTCTCGGTCTGTCCTCCGAGATAAAAGCCGTCGGCGATGGCCTTGAAGCCGTCGACGTACGTACGGAATAGTTGAGGTTCCCCCGGATTGATGCCGCCGCTCAAATGGAGCAGATCCTTCCTCCACATGACATCAAAGTTCAAGGCTTCACTATCAATAACCTTGTTGAGATACCCCGCTACTTGCAACGGGGTACTGGCTGTAAGGCGACCGGTTGGCACTGCAGGCTCGCCGGTAGGGCCGGCTGTGAATGCCATGTCACTTCCGGGAATCCCCGCCGAAGGTACCAGGTCATGAAAGTCTGTCGGAAGAAAGGAAGCTTTCCTGTAATAGCCTTGCGACACTTCAAGTCCTTTGCCAATGATGAAAAAGAATTTAGGATCACCACCGGCATCCATGTATTTCATAAACTGATAGATTGCCCGCGACGATTTTTCACCATAGTTGAACTGATCAAATACCTGATCAACCGATATGGTCAGCGTATCATATCCTCCTCCTGCCGCTGAAGCACGGTAGCCGCCATAGGCCTTGACAACATCTGGATAGCTCATCGCCGGCTTCATCAAGGACCTGTTGGAAAGAATGATGTAGTTGTGATTGGACGCTGTGAGAAAACGAAAAGTCACCTTCTTCATGGTGACACCCATCGTACTTGCTGAAACATGAAGTTTTCTCGTATTAGCCGTCTCCGGAATAATGGCGGAAAGGCCGCCACCAAATGGCGTCGTACCAATCATGCGGACATTGCTCGGGTCAGTCACGTCCCAGACCCTCGACCCTGATGCCGGGTTAAGTAGTTCAATGTAAGACTTGTTGGTTGGGTTCTGCAGAAGTTGAAGTACTTTCTCCGGAACAGCATTCAACTGAAAATTCTGAGGGAGCAGTACTTTCAAATAGGAGACACTGGCCTGATCACGCACTCCGGTTGGCGTCAGCTTGACGCGAACAACCATTTTACCATCACCTGCTATATCTGTCCATGCAAGCGGCACCTGAAGGGTGCTCGTCTCGTAATTCACGAACGTCGGGGCACCCAACAGTCTCAGGGAACCTGCTGATTGACCAGCATAGATTTCTGCGTGATGGACCATCTCCCCCCTTCCTGCAAGGTGAATTTCAAGGAAAGGAACATCAGCCGAAGGAACTCCTCCGGTCAGGTTGTCAACGAGGAAGTCTTGCTGCCCGGTGCATCCAGAGGAAACCGTACAGATCATCGTGCCTGTCCACCCTTCGCCAACACCAAATGAAGTTGCCTGGATGTCTCCAACCTGGGAAAACTCCGATGTGAAGAGATCGAGTCGCTCGTGGGTTTGTGCTGATTCAGCGGGAAGCGAAAGGCTATTGACTTCCGAAAAGAAATCCATCCTTTTACCGAGGACTGGAAGTGCATTCCAGGTGAGGAAGTAAGCTGTTGTATCGGAATAGAGGTTATAGTATGAATGCGGCTGGGATCCTGATGGCTCGTAGAGGCTTGCATCGAGCGTGCCATCATTTCTTTTTCCATAGAACTCGATCACATCAGAAGGATCAAACACGGCGTCAGCCTGACCCGTGACCTGGATAGCCTGTTCCGTTCCGCGATGGAAGATGTTGATTCTCCTTGGATCAATGGAGGAAGGAGAAATCCCTGCCGCGACGAGGTCGGCATAGGTGACCTTGTATATGCCATCCCTTGCCACCGGGATTTTATAGTAGGTCTGGCCGAAGTTGATCCATTCATTGGAAAACTGAGCCTTGGCCGAAATGGCCCCGAGCACCATGGTTAACAGCCAAACTGCTTTTATAAGGGATACCCTTCCTGAGAAATTCATCAGATTCTGGCTCGTCAACAAGCTAAATACTTTAAAAACTGATGATGTAAATAGGCCAAATCCGTCAAAAATGAGGGAATGCAAAAATAACTTAAATAATTTCAATAGTACTTGGCCATGCATAGTACCTTTCCCGTATAATGCCTTATTGAGCGCTAAAAACGAGGAGTATGAACCTAGAGAACACGCAGGTACAAATGAGGAAGGGAATACTGGAATATTGCATTCTTCATATCATTTCGCGGGGTGAGGTATATGCCTCCGACATGCTGGACGAGCTGACTGCTGCCAGAATGATCGTGGTGGAAGGCACACTATATCCCCTGCTGACAAGGCTAAAGAACTCAGGCCTGGTCGAATACAAATGGGTGGAGTCCAAGTCGGGGCCGCCACGCAAGTACTACACACTGACCGACAGTGGGACCCGGTTTCTGCACGGGCTCACCGAAACGTGGGATGACCTTGTTCATTCCACGAACCAGATCACGCAAAAATCAAAAACCATTTATTAGTCAACCCAATCTTTTACCAGCGATATGAAAAAGAACATCAGTATCAACATTGGAGGAATCATCTTTCACATCGAGGAAGATGGGTATGACATCTTGCGCAAATACCTCGACTCCGTCAACAGGTACTTTGCCTCCTACGAAGACAGCAGTGAAATCCTCGCCGATATCGAAGGGCGCATTGCCGAGATTTTTCTTGCCAAGCTGAACGAAGGAAAGCAGGTCATTACAGCCGAAGACGTCTCCGGCCTCATCTCAACCATGGGTAGTGTGAGTGACTTCAAGGCTGCCGAAGAGCAGGAAGCACCTGTCGGAGAGCCTGAGCGTGAATCGCGCCAGACATCCTCGGGAGCTGCCAGCACTACACAAAGAAAACTCATGCGCGACCGCACCAGGAAAATTCTTGGTGGTGTTTGCGCGGGCCTTGGCCACTACTTCAACGTGGATCCTGTATGGCCAAGGTTGCTGCTCACATTATTGACGGTGGGTACATCCGGCATTTTCCTGCTCATCTATATTGTCATGTGGATCGTCCTGCCGGAAGCTGATTTGGAGGAAACCTCTGTCAAGAAGATGTTTCGTGATCCGGACAAGAAAGTGCTTGGCGGAGTCGCCTCTGGTGTAGCCGCATTCTTTGGTGGGGATATTGCCCTTGTTCGTCTCCTTTTTGTCATCGCGGCGTTTGCCGGCCTTGGAATCGTGATTTATATCGTCTTGTGGATCGTCCTGCCGGAAGCCAAGACCATCACCGAAAAAATGAAAATGCAGGGGGAGCCCGTAACGCTCTCCAATATTGAATCTTCTGTAAAGAAAAGCATGAATGAAAAAGAGTCTTCAGAGGAGAGCCTGCTGACTAAAATCATTCTTCTTCCCTTCAGGGCCATCGGGGCGTTGCTAAATCTCCTTGGTCCTGTCTTACGCACGCTACTGGATGTGCTGCGGGTTGCCATCGGTATCATCTTTAGCCTGACCGGCATTTGCTTCATCCTTGTCTTCATTCTGTGCTTCGGGGTGATTGCCGGCCTCATGAGTCCTCCTGATTGGAATCTGTTTTCTGATTGGTATCTCACGTCACCCAATATCCCGCTCAACGCCATCCGCAACAGTTTTCCAACCTGGATGATCGTGGCCGCCTTCTTCACGGTACTTATCCCGTCATTGTTTGCCATCCTGCTCGGCAGTTCCATCATCGCCAGGCGCATCGTCTTCAGCGCCACGGTGGGTTGGTCGCTGTTTGTTATCTTCTTTCTCTCTGCAGGGATCATCAGCTTCAGCGTTCCGCAGTACATCTTTGGCTTCAAAGAGGAGGGTGAATTCAAGGTAGAAGAAACCTTCCAGGTCGCCGGAACACCCGTGTTGAAAATCAATGAAACCGGAATGGATGATTACGATGTCACCTCCATCTACCTGCGTGGACACGAAGGCAAAGACATTAAAGTGATCAAACGGTTTCAATCACAAGGTTCATCGCGGAAAATCGCGGCGGAAAATGCAGCCATGGTTGACTATAATATTGTCCAGCGCGACAGTACCCTGATTTTTGATTCCAACATAAGTTTCAAGGATGATGCCCGCTTCCGCGCCCAGCGCATTGATGTTGACGTACTCGTTCCTTATGGTCAATCCATTGTTGTGGATGAAAACCTGTGGCGGATCATCGACAACCAGGAACAGTTCCGCTTCACCCATCACAACGAGACACGCACCATCCGCATCGGAACGGACGGATGGGAATGCCTGACCTGCTCACCTTCTGATAGTGAGATGCCCCTCTCCCTCCAGGACCAGTTTGGACTCAGGGATTTCAAGTCCATCGATATGAAAGGTCTTTTTGATGCACGCATAGAGAAAGGTGACAACTTCGCCGTAGAGGTGACAGGCCCTGACCGGGAACGAAATCGCTACGATGTGTATGTCAACGGGCAGACGCTGGTCATCGATTATGATGACAACAGAAAATACTTCTGGAAAAAGAA
>JAEUUD010000095.1 GCA_016787625.1 Cyclobacteriaceae bacterium | reverse complement strand
AATAATTAAAGAAGGCAGTCTGTTCGAGCAGCATCTTGAAATCAATGGCGTTGCTCATGGGACATACCTTGGACGTAAATGTGATCACCTTCCTGTTATACAGACTGCTTTGCTTGATGGTACCGGTTACCGTCTGAAAGCGGTTGCCGGAAACAGGAACGATAATGACAGAGAGTGATTGCGTGTATTCAATGTACTGCCCACGAATCTCGTCGGCGTAGCGTTTCATGAATGCTGTTAAGTCCATGATGGTCGTAAGTTGATCTTGAAATTAGTCAATTCCCGACAAATTATTTAGAAATAAATGGGATGAAACCTCACGCCCTGTGATGAGACCTCAACGGCTGGCGCCGGTACCTTGATGATATTTGGAATGTAACACAAAGCCTTGACGAATTTTGAAGAGGATTGTATGTGAGACAGATCAAGGTCCAACGAAATGAAGTATTTCCTGTCTGGCGTGAAATGAACAGCTGCGTTTTCGTGATCCCTGCCATAAATCATTCCGTCAGCACCAATACCTACAGCAACGGTGAGCCACCTGGGCAAGGGTATCCATGGAAGATGGAAACTATACCAGAAAGTCTGACCATTGTAATCCTTTACAATTTCTTCGAACAGCCCATTCCCAAGCACTTCTGGCCTCATGGGAGCAAAGGCGGTGGGATGAAACGAGAACTTAGGCCAGACAAGTATTTTCTTCCAAAGCATTCGCTGACCAAGAAAGAAGATCGCGCCCAATGCGTTGGCCATGATATCGAATATGGACGCACCATAGGCTATCGAAAAACCATCCGCCATCTCAATCCCTGACACGAAGAGAAAACCCATGATCGCTCCCGTGCGTGCCGACAGTTTGTCGTCTGGTTTTGCCCAATGCATCAAACGTGAGGCCACTGCACTTACCTGGAACGTCCAGAAGAAGTGGGCCACCTTGTCCATTTGCTTCCACTCAGGCAGGTCGTTGAAGAAATGAAAGGAAGAAATCCATTGAGGAGCGTACCAAATGCTGCTCAACCCGACCATCATGATCGCATAAATGACACCGGAGAAAATCAGGACCTTATTAAATCGATTCTTGCCGGGACCTGAAGGGAGCATGGGTGTGATGCGTGGAGGATGGAGAATATTGCTGACTACGGATTATTGCCTTTGATGTCATCATCACCAGATGACGGATTTCTTTCAAGTTCGCGTTTCCTCCGCTCCCGTGCCGAACGGAGAAGGTCACTGAATTCGTTAAAATTCTCGGTGTAGAGCAGGCTGGTTCCCGTCGTCACAGCAGCCGTTTGTGTGTTCAGCGAGCTTTGTAGTTGATTGACATTGGAGCGGCTGTACATCTTCACCTTGAATTTGCCATCAGGAGTCAGCAAATAGTCAACCGTCCAATCTCCCGCAATGGTAGCAAGGTCAGATCTGTTGGTCTGATTGCCTCCAAAACTACCGTCTTTGCTTACGCGTAGCCTTCCATTGAGAAATGAGTAAGAAAGCCGAAGCTGGAAGGTGTTGAATGCTTCCTGGTCAAGCGTGCCAAGATCAAGGTCAATTTCCAGGTTTTCATCCACCTGGCTTAGCCAGTAGCTTAGCTGATTGGAGAGGAGTTCGCTCACACTGTTATACACGGTGCTCGCATTGGTGGCAAAGGCATTGGGAGGAGAGAGTTTCCTCAGGATGATCAGACTGAATACCTGCAGTTTCAATTCAGACTCGTCAAGTTTGGTTTTAAAAGCCTCAAACTCGAACCTTAATCGAACGGACTTGCCGTCGGTGGTGATCACATTGTCGGGCAGGTCTCTGGCCGACAAGTCAAATGTCAATGTTGGCGACAGCATGAGTCCTTCAAGTTTCAGCAGCACTTCTACCGGATACTTACGTCGGATCGCAGGGTCATTGACGACGGATTGATCCTGAAGGACGGGAGCCATCGAAGTGATTTGCCTGTAGCTGGCGGTGATGTTGAGGTTTCCTTCATACGGGTCGCCATACCATGCGATGCTGCTGCCTGGCTTGATCTGAAATTCCTTGTTGATAATATCATACAAGGTGAAATTGTAAGCGCCTTCTGTAAAGTCGATACGACCAAACATGTTAAACTCACCCTTGGTGTCGACCTGAAGTCGTATATCACCGCGTCCCCGTCCCCGGATGATATCGCCTGACTTGATATCAAAGATGATCTCGGTATAAGCGTCAGGCGTGACATCGATGTTGAGGTCGAGGGTAAGCCCTGACAGTTCCCGCTTTGCGGGTGTAACTTGTTTCTTTGGCGTGTTCAGGTGCTGAGAGAAGGAGACAAACTGGATAAATTCCTTTTTCTCCTGAGAGTTGGATCCCCCACCCAAGGGTAAGGCAAGCCGGGTATTTTTATTGGTCGCGGCTGTGGCGGAGATTTTAATGTTGTTGATGGGCCCCAGGATGCTCAGGACGCCGGAGCCGAATGCTTGCCCATAGAACAGATCGTTGTCCTTGATCGTCGTGTTCAGCAGGTGGAAATTCGAGAATGTCGCATCAAGGCTGACGGCCATGCGTGAGAAATTCCGGTGGGCGATATACCCATGGAGTTTACCTGTATTCTTGAAAATATCGGTCAGCTCAAAGTTTCGAAATTGAATTTGCGATGGTGTCATGGCAACGGTGCCATTCACTTTGTATAGGGTCTTCAGGTAATTGACCATCAACTGTCCATTGCTGAGGTGCGCCTCTCCTGAAATGTTGGGTTGACTGAATGTGCCGTTGATGTTGTATTCACCGGTAAGGGTTCCTTCAAGTTGTGAAAACAGATCCCTTACAACAGGCTCAATGAGTCTGATATCCGCTTTGGCGAGAATGGCCTTTGCCTTGAGTGGACTTTCCTTGTTCCCTGGATCATAATATCCCTTTACATCAACCATCCGCATTTTCATTCTATCTACGGTAAGGTTGATATTGAAATGCCCGGTCATGGGGTCAAGGGTATTGTTGCCATTCACTTCGCCGACCAGGAACTTGTTGACCATAAGGGAATCAATCTGAAGTACATTTTCGATAAAGAGATCATCGTAAAGATCCTTTTGTATGATGGTTGCGTTCAGTCGCCCGCTGAATTTTTCTTTGCTGAAGAAGTTAAAGATGGCCATGTTGACGTTTCGGATGTCGATGGTCAAGGCCTTCGTAGAGTCTCTGGATATCTCACCATCTATTTTGATTGACTGGTTTTCCCTGCTGAAGCCAACCTGGTGCAGGCGCCATTCGCGGCCCTTTACCAACGTGTAGTTGCTTCCATTGGTCTCCCAATCATTGCCCAGCATCCTGATGGTGGAGGGTAGTATCTTGATTTTCGTGCTGTCCTCGAGGAAATCAATTTCAGCATTCAGCCTAAGCAGGTTGCTGTAACCAACTTGCTCTACATCCAGGTTAAGATCAATGTGGTCAAGGTTCCAGATGCCTTCGGCAAACAAGTCACGGGTGAGCACTTGTGGGCTAAGTTGTTGTCGCTGGGAAGTCACCGTAAGCTGGGCGAGCACCTGCGTGCTGTCGCGAACCTTGGAGCCATGGAATTCAATTTCGTTGTCCATAAATTCCTTACCGGCGTAGACGACGCTATCAAGATGAGAGTAGACGTGCAACCTGGAGGTTGTGCTGTTGGAGAATTCACCCTGTATGAGTGTTTCAGGAGATACGAACAGATCAACATCAAGCATGCCCAACAACGGATTGGCATTGTGAACTTTCATATTAATCCGTGCCTTGTAGGCCTGATCCGTGAGGGGCTTGGCAGCATAGTAAGCCTTGATGGCAACCGGATCGTTGCGGAGGTTAAGAACAAATTCATTGACCAGTTTCTGGATGTCATTGAACATCGTCGAGTAGTAAAAGTCACCGGTCAGTGTCAGGTCTGCTATCGAACTCCTCAGGGTTAGCGCCCTTCCGTCCTGATGCGTTTCCGAGATCAGGTGAACGGAGTCCATACGAAGTGATTCATCCTCAAATTGCATGACCACTTTGCGGAAGATGGCATTACCCACGATAGAATCGAGTTCCAGCCCACGACTATCAATGTCAATCATGGATTGCAGGAAGAATTTCCGTCGCGTTAGTTTGAGATTCTCAAAAATGGCCGTGTCAAGCCTGGCTTTGACTTTAATGATATCGCGGCCTTCGCGAAGGTCGATGGAGCCCGCCATACCAAATTGAAGGTTGGGATCATCAATGTTGAGGCTTCCTTCGAAGAACTGATTGGCAAACCGTGCATTGGACTTGATGTTGACATAGTTATAACCCCTGATTCCGATCGAAGAAACTTCACCATTGAGTACAAAGTCAGCATTGCTTTTCGAAAAGCCCTTTCCATTGATATTCCCTCTGAGATTCACTTCCTGAAAATTGACGGTGTCTCGGAAAAAGTGCCCAAGATGGAATCCTGTCAATGAGATGTTACCCCGGTAGGATGATAGCCCGACATTGCCTTCCTGGATTTTGTAGTTGATATCTGATGCGATGTGCCCAAGGTTGGTATCAAAATCACCGTTCGCTACAAAGTCATTGGTAAATCCGGTGAATGTCCCCTGAAGCTGCATCCTTCCAAGAGGAATGATGGTGTTATTGATATACTCGGGGAAGAGGAACGAGAGGTCTGTGCCGTACGCCGTAGAGGGATTGAGTTTGGCGTTGATGAACGTTTCGTCGACGGAAGGAAGTCCGTCCATTTCAAGGCTGCCGGATATGATGGTGCGGCCCACGGCGATTTGCATTGGCCTGAAAGCAAAGCGACTGATTTTCCCTTTGAAATGTCCATTGAGGGTGATCGTTTGTTTCCAGGTTTCAAGACCCCTGGCGAAGTGGGAGATATCTTCAGGGTGAATGCGTGTATTCTTTAATCGCGCATCGATGGTTACGCGTTGATTAAAATCGCTGAGGTCCCGTTGACTGCTGTAGTTAAGGATGATCGTATCGGAGACGTGACTTTGGTTACAAATCAAATCGAGGCCCAGGAATTCCATCGAAGTCTGACTGATGCGAAAGTATGTTCGCATATCCGAGATCGTCAGGTTGGTTTTTGATTCCTTGATGCGTAGGGAAGTTAAGGCGAACTGAATGGTGTCGCCGATGACACTGAAGTTGTTGAGATTGCCGTCATCGAGGGCAACACGAAAATGATTGGGATCAAAGCCTCGCTCCAGGGAGTCAGCATCGGTGTTGCTAAGGGAAAATTGCGATTGCTGAATGAGCACTTCGCCAATATGAATTTTAGCTCCTCCGCCTCCGCCACTGCTTTCTCCCGACGATAGCTGGCGACCTATTTCCGCAATAAACACATCAATGTTGAGCTCCTTTGTTGAGTCTGATGTTGGAATGGTGACAAGGTTTACACCGCCTTCCTGAAGGGAGACGGCATCAAGATAAATGTTGTTGCGGGCGTATAAGCTTGAAATCCTGAAGTTGACAAAAAGCCGCCCTGCCTGGATAAGGGTGTTTTGTTGAGGGTCGGTGATTTTGAGGCTGGTAATCTCCAACCGGTCATACCAGAGGAGGTAGAACCGATCGTACTCAATAGTAAATCCTGATACGTTAGAGAATCTGTCAGTGATTCGGCTGAGCAAGGCCTTTTGTACTGATGGGATTTGAAGAACGCCAAACCCCACAGCAAAGAAGATCAATGTTCCATAGGTGCCATAGAGGATGATCCGTTTCAGCCACTGCAGAACCCGAATTTTGATAACTTGCCAAACCATTTAGATCAAATATGCGGCCAACGATCCTTGCCATTGAGTCATCGTGCGATGAGACATCCGCCTCCGTGATAAGAAACGGCAAGGTACTCAATAATATTATAGCCTCGCAAAATGTGCACCACAAATACGGCGGTGTGGTGCCCGAGTTGGCGTCGCGGGCACATCAGCTTCAGGTAGTTGATGTCGTAAATGAAGCCATGCAATCAGCCAGTGTCAAGCCCGGAGACCTTGACGCAGTAGCCTTTACTCGTGGGCCGGGTTTGATGGGCGCTTTGCTGGTCGGAGGATCGTTTGCCAAGGGTTTGGCATGGGCATCAGATGTTCCGCTCATTGTTGTGAACCACATGGAGGCACATGTACTGGCTCACTTTATTGATGATCCTACACCACCATTTCCTTTTTTGTGCCTTACGGTAAGCGGGGGACATACGCAACTCGTTGTGGTGAAGAGTCACCTCGACATGGAGGTTATCGGTGAAACACAGGATGATGCGGTCGGTGAAGCATTCGATAAGGCGGCGAAGATATTGGGTCTCCCATATCCTGGTGGACCATTGATTGATCAATATGCAAAAACCGGAAACCCGTTGCGTTACAAATTTCCTGACACGGATATGCCGAATCTTGACTTCTCCTTCAGCGGAGTGAAGACGGCCTTCCTTTATTTTATCAGGGACCAGGTTGTAGAAGATCCACAATTTGTGACTGTTCATCTCGCTGACATCTGCGCCAGCATTCAGCACAAATTGGTGGCCATGCTCATGGACCGTTTGGTTGCGGCTGCAAGGCAAACAGGGATAAAATCAATCGCCCTTGCAGGCGGCGTTTCTGCCAATACGGCATTACGGAGGGAATTCCAGAAGAAAGGGGCGGAGCTTGGTTGGACAACCTTTGTTCCTGACTTCCAGTATTGCACCGACAATGCAGCCATGATTGCGATGGCGGCTCATTTTAAGTTTATGCATGGTGACTTCGCTCCGGCAGATATCGCCCCTGTTCCTAACCTATCGATGGCACATCAGATCCGATGAAGAACATTTTTGCGATAGGGGATCAGAAGGTGTACAAAAAAATCATCACCAGGGATGATGAGGCTGCCTTTCATGGTGAGCGCGTGCACCCGGTATATGCTACGTTTGCCCTTGCTCGTGATTTTGAGTGGTCATCACGACTTTTTTTTATTGAAATGAAGGAAAAGGATGAAGAAGGTGTTGGCACGTTGCTGCACATTGAGCACAAGGGCCCCGCTTTTGCCGGAGAAGAAGTGGTGATAACAGCGACTGTAGAAAAGCAGGAAGGCATGGAACTCATTTGTGCCATCGAGGCAAAAGTAGGATCGCGCATGATTGCGACGGGAAGGACAGGGCAAAGAATGCTGAAGGTGGAGCAGTTGAAAGGAATTTTTTCAAAATCAGGCCATGACCGCTGATCGGTTTTCTAAAAGTGTTAATATCCGGAACAAGCAGGCGTCCTTTGGCTACGAACTGCTGGATACATATGTAGCAGGATTGATGTTGAAAGGAACGGAGATCAAATCCATCCGGGAGGGGAAAGTGAACCTTCAGGATGGTTATGTGTACTTCGCAAGGGGTGAAGCGTTTGTCAAGGGTATTAACATTTCTCCATTTACGCAGGGAACCCATTACAACCATGAGGCTGCAAGAGACCGAAAGCTGCTTCTGAAGAAGAGCGAGTTGGAAAGGCTAAGGACAAAGTCAGAAGAGAAAGGGCTGACGATCGTACCTACAAGGTTGTTCATCAACGATCGCGGCTATGCGAAACTGGAAATTGCCCTGGCACGCGGGAAGAAGACCCACGATAAAAGAGAGAGCATTAAGGAGCGGGACATCAAGCGTGAATTGCAACGAATCAAATTCTAAATCATTCTAATCAAGAAAACCTTTTCATGAGTTCTGTTGAGTTTGGTGTTTGCAGGTTGTCCGTAGTGCCAATAAGGAGTGACCACAAGGACACTGCCGAGCAGGTTACGCAATTGCTGTTTGGCGATCACTACGAAGTGCTTGAAGTCACTACGGATAAACTATGGTGCAGGATTCGCATTTACGCTGATCAATGTGAAGGCTGGATGTCTGCGCGGCAGCATCATGCAATCTCGGAGGAGTATTTTCAGCAGATCAACAAGACAGATTACAAAATCACCACCGACGTGGCATCTCCTGTCTTGTTCAAGAAATCACCGTTGACCATTGTCATGGGGAGCATCGTGCCTATCTCCAGCTCTGAGTTGTTCAAGATCGAGGAGCAGTTTGCTTTCAATGGTGAGTCGAAAGGACTTGGCCAGCGCCGTGATGCAGATTTTGTCAAGCTTATCGCCCGCAAATACCTCTCGGCACCTTTTCAGTGGGGTGGAAAGAGTCCGTTTGGCATTGACCATTCGGGATTTGTTCAGATGGTATTCAAGATATCGGGTTACGTGCTGCCTCGCGAACTTCGTCAGCAGTCGGTATACGGAAAGAAGGTTGATTCCTGGGAGGAAGCAAAACCCGGGGATATTGCCTTTTTTGCCCTGAAGGGTAATGTCATATCACATGCTGGTATCCTGCTCGGCGAAGACCGTATCATTCATGCATTTGGTCAGGTGCGAATCGATGCCATCAATGAAGAAGGCATCATCATTCAGGAGACCAAAGTCTATACCCATTTACTTCATTCCATCCGAAGGGTTATTATATAGTGAAGTGTTGAATGGCTTAGTCAGTTACCAGTAAAGCCACATCAAATAGCCAACAGCTTTCTCCGGCCCTTGCAGAATTTCATGATAGGGTTTATCTTTTCACCATGGAGAGTAGGGTCCTTGTGCTTAATCAGGATTTCAGCCCGCTGATGGTGTGTTCAGTGGAGAGGGCCTTTGTGCTGGTCTACCTCAACAAGAGCGAAATGGTGCGGTCTGCCAACGGCCATCAGATCAGGAGTATTACGCGCACATTTCCCATGCCTTCTGTTATCCGGCTCAACAGATATGTCAACGCACCTTACAAGGGAGTAAACCTCACACGCCAGAACATTTTCAAGCGTGATAATTTTGAATGTGTCTATTGTGGAACAAAGCGAGAATTGACGCTGGACCATGTTATGCCAAGTTCGCGGGGAGGTCCGCATTCATGGCTCAACCTGGTTACAGCGTGTAAAAGGTGCAATACCCGCAAAGGTGACTTCACGCCTGAAGAAGCCGACATGTCACTGAGCCATAACCCCTTCAAACCTTCTTACACCCTTTTCCTGCGAGACATCAGCGGCATGGGACAGAAGGAGTGGGAGGAGTTTCTTGCCTGACCATCAGAATTTCATGGTGAACGTTGTCTGAACGCCCGGAGTGGACGTCACAGTCAGGTTGCCATTGTGCATCTGCATGATCTGCCTGGAAAGACTAAGACCAATACCAGATCCTGTTTTTTTGGTTGTAAAGAAAGGAACAAATACTTTGTTCATCGCTTCTTTAATGATACCTGGTCCGTTGTCGCTCACATCGATGGCGGTGGATGTTCCATTGAAATAGGCGCGCACAGTAATCTTTCCATCAATGGTATCTGTAAGCGCCTCCAGTGAATTCTTGATCAGATTGATCAACACCTGTTCGATCATCTCCTCGTCGACCTGCACAGCGAGATAGTCCGACTCACATTGGTAGGAGAATTCAACGGAAGTCTTTTTGATTTCAGGCCGCATGAGCTGACTGATGCGATCAAGGAAATCCTTGACGAGTACACCTTTAAGCTTGGGTTGCGGTAAGGATGTGTACTCACGATAGGCGTCGATAAACTTGATGAGACCTTTGCTTCTATTTTCGATGGTACTGAGGCCTTCGCGAAGATCTTCGGCGCCCTCATCCTTCAACTCATAGTGCGTGTTCTTTCGGGTCATGTCATGATCCAGTATTTCCCGCAACGTCGACGTGAGAGAAGAAATAGGTGTAATACTGTTCATGATTTCGTGCCGCAGCACACGTGTGAGGTTTTGCCAAGCCTCAATTTCCTGCTGTTGCAGTTCGCTTTGAATGTTTTGCAAAGTCAGCAGTTTCATGGTGTTGCCCCTGATGCGAAGTTCTGTCGCCTGTATCGTCAGCAGGAAATCCTGATTCGACTTGAAGAGTGTGCTTTTGCCGGCACTGACTTCATGAATCGCCTGAAGGAGTGCGGGGTTCTTGTCCTTCAGCTCATCGATATTTTTGATCGACATAACGCCCATGTACCGGCGGGCGTTGGCGTTAATGAGTTGGACATTACCATCCGGATCGAAGGACAGAATGCCGGTCCTTACTTGCTGGACAACCGTGTTAAGGTACTGCCAATGTTCCTCTTTCTCTGACCTGGCTTTTCTGAAGGCCTCCAGTACTTCGTTGAACTCCAGGTTCAGGTCCTTAAAGCTTGCCCCCAGTTTGTTATCGGCAGTAAAACCGGAAATGAAGTCCGAATATTTGACTGACTCAAGGAATCGGGTGAGTTTACGGTTTGTCTGTGAGGTAAAGGAATATAATTCTGCCAGCTGTCCAACAATGATCAATCCTGTAAGGATGGCAGCAAAGATCATGTTGGGATGGTTGATCATGTAGACAAACAATGACATGACCAATCCGATCATCACCACACGGAAGCCCACCCGAAATCGGAAGTCACGAAAGAGTCTCATCGTTCAAAGGCCACAAGGCCTAATGTATTGGTTTTTAAACTACCAACATGGGTTTAAAGCCCATGCTTCTCCAGTCTCCTGTAGAGAGAAGACCGGGTGAGGCCCAATTCACCGGCTGCCTGGGTGATGTTTCCATTGTACTTCTTGAGCACTTTGCGAATCAGCAGCTTTTCAACCTCGTCCAGGTTAAATTGATCGAGGTTAAGCGGCTGCTCGTTGTCCTTGCCGGATGGGGTGTTAAAAGTAAAATCTTCCGGTTGAAGCACTGAACTGTTGGAGAGAATGACTGCCCGTTCGATCGAATGCTGCAGCTCCCGGATGTTGCCCGGCCATGGGTGCTTGTTCATCCTTGTCATCGCACCGTCACTG
>JAEUUD010000094.1 GCA_016787625.1 Cyclobacteriaceae bacterium | reverse complement strand
CGGCCAGGCCTGCGTTGAAATGGACACATGCCCGCCATCCGTTGCTCCACTTCAGCCTAAGAAACAAGCGTCCTCTTGTTCCGCTGTCGATCACGCTCACAGAGAGTGATCGTATGTTGCTTGTATCCGGACCCAATGCCGGAGGAAAGTCTGTTTGCCTCAAGACAGTTGGTCTTATTCAATACATGGCCCAATGCGGATTGCTTGTTCCGATGGATGCCGATTCTGAAGTTGGGATTTTTGAATCCATCTTCCTTGACATTGGCGATCAGCAATCGATCGAAAGCGACCTAAGTACCTATAGCTCTCACCTTCGGAATATGGCTCACTTTATTCATCGCGGCAACGATCGAACCCTTGTGTTGATGGATGAACTTGGGTCAGGTACGGATCCCAATTTTGGCGGCGGCATTGCCCAGGCCATCCTTGAACAGCTGCTTAGAAAAAAAACATGGGGAGTGGCTACAACCCACTATTATAACCTGAAGGTATTTGCGAGCCATTTCCCTGGGATACGTAACGCATCCATGCAGTTTGACAGGGAAAAGCTCGTGCCGCTTTTCTTGCTTGAAATCGGGCAGCCTGGTAGTTCCTTTGCTTTGGAAATTGCCATGAACACCGGTCTCGGTGAGCAAACCCTGCGCGATGCTGAACGCATCATCGGAAGCGAGCTCATTGGCCTTGAAACGCTGATGAAAAATGTTGCCGATGAAAAGGTCCGGCTTGCTGAACGAGACAGGATTGTTTCTAAGCGCGAAGCAGAATTGACTGAAACGTTGTCGGCCTACGAGGAACTGAAACTTAAACTGGAAACGCAGCAAAAGGAGATTTTGAACAAGGCAAAGACGGAAGCGTCAGCCTTGCTGCAAGAGACAAACAGGGAAATTGAAAAAACCATCAGGCACATTCGTGAGAGCAAGGCTGAACAACAGGAAACTCGGAAAGTGAGACAGGGACTTAAAGAGCTAGGGAAAAAAGTAAAACCACAGGCACAAAAACTGACAGGCACTGCTGTTCCCCTCAAGGTGGATGACAAGGTGCGTATGATGGGTGGGGAAGTGACCGGGACCATCCTGTCGATAAAGGGAAGTACAGCGATGGTCCAATTCGGCAACCTGCGTTCTACTGTTAAGCTGGATCGCCTGGTTCGGAGTGACTTGGCCTTGACCTCAGCACCAGCTACTGGAAGAGCATCGTCCGGAGATTTCTCAAGAAACCAGCAAGCCTTTTCTCCTCAACTTGATGTACGGGGTATGAGGGTGGACGAAGTGATGGCTGTGTTGATTCGATTTATCGACGACGCTGTATTGTTTGGTTTAGCGGAAGTAAGGGTCCTGCACGGCAAAGGAGAAGGTGTCCTGAGAAAAGTTGTCCGTGATTATCTGAAGAAGCAGAAGTATGTGACGTCCTTTCAGGATGAGCATGCTGACCGCGGCGGTGCCGGGATCACACTGGTGCGCCTTGAATGATCCAATGGGTCACAAAAAAACCCCAACCGGGGTTTTTTTTAAAATCTTTCCAAAGGTTGTTTACAATCCGAAGGTCATGCTCCATGAGCCATTGACAACGGTTGTACGACCCGCGTAGCCTGGGCATGTCGGGCAACTTGGAGGAGGGTATGTAAATGTCAAAGAAAGTTGGGTAGCGCTAACAGAGTAGGTAAACACAACATCATCATCCCTGTTCACCACGGTGGCAAAATCAGTTCCAAAGGTAAATGTACCTGATGCGGGCCAGGGTGAAAGAGAAGGACGACCAGCCGTAGAGAAATTGAATGTATTGTCACCAGGGTTGCCTGAAATCGTCAGGGTAAAATTGTCATAAGAAACGTCCGGAGCGCTGCCATCAACCGTCACGGATGTCTTCTTCCACGTCTGGGAGAGCTTTTTCAATTGCTCATCCTGCGCATTCGGCTCTGGATCAGGGTCACTGCCACACTTCATAAAGGAAGCTGATGCTGCCAGGAGCATCAGGACAATCAAAACATTGCTTCTTTTCATCGCGGTCGTCATTAGTTCAAACATACTAAAATAGCCTTTATTTCTGATGCAGGCGCCCAAAAATCTCAGGTACTGCCTTTTTAATGGGGGAGGAAGTTCATTTGTAACCTCCCTTGTAATCAGGCAAATGGACCTTTATGGCGGTGGCCGGATACTCCTCCTGGTGGTTGGAGGCAATGAAAATGCAGGCCTTTCCCTCTATTTGCTCAAAATTCCTCCAATACCACGCAATGGAGGGCGTGTCCAGGTTGGTTGTAGGCTCATCCAAAAACACAGCCCCAACATCGGAAAATAGGGCTAATCCAAGCTTCAATCGCTGTTTCATTCCGGAAGAAAAGTGACCCACCTGCTTACCACGTGCATGGGTGAGTTCCATTCGGTCAAGCAAGCTGTCCTGACCGATTTCCTTTCGCACTTTCTTAAATGAAAAGTGGAACCGGATAGCCTCTTCCAGGGTAAGTTCTTCCATCAGTTCTACGTATGGGGCCGCGATAGAAACGTGCTTGAAAAGGTCTTCTTCAGCAACCTGTACACCTGCTTCACTCAGGAGCATCGTTCCTGATGTGGCGGGTACCTGTCCCCATAGCACTTGCAATAAGGTCGACTTTCCTGAACCGTTAGGTCCGGTAATGGCGTACGTGCCTGTCTGAAAATGATAATTGAAGTCTCTGAAAATCCACTCGCGATTAAATCGCTTGCACAGGTTTTCAGCAGTGATGGTCATTCAAATGACGCGATGCTGGTAGAAAATCCTTTCATGACACCGCGCTCGGAGCTGCGGATGAAGTTGACAATGTAATCCCTTTCTGTGCTGGGAGGCAATTCCTTTTCAACGGCATCAATAGCTTTGCTGTTGTTAAGGCCCTTCAGGAAGACATACCGGTAGATTTCCTGAATCTCGGTAATCTTCTCAGCGGTGAAGCCTCTTCTCCGAAGTCCAATGCTGTTGACCCCTGCGTATGTGAGTGGCTCACGGGCAGCTTTGGTATAGGGAGGTACATCCTTGCGCACCAGCGATCCGCCTGAGAGCATCACATGGGCGCCAACTTTTACAAACTGATGCAGGGCACTTGCGCCGCCAATGATGGCCCAATCCTCGATGACCACGTGGCCTGCTACCTGAACGGCATTCGCAAAAATGCAATTGTTACCGATGATGCAGTCATGTGCGACGTGAACGTAGGCCATGAGAAGGCAATTCTTTCCAATCACCGTCTTGTGCTTGTCAGCTGTTCCGCGGCTGATGGTTACGCTTTCGCGGATAACCGTGTTGTCGCCAATGAATGTCTCTGTCCTTTCACCTGCGAATTTCAGATCCTGTGGAATAGAAGAGACTGAAGCTCCAGGGTAAACCTTGACATTTTTCCCCAGCCGTGCGCCCTCGCATATGACGGCATTGGGTCCTATCCATGATCCGTCACCGATGAAGACATCTTTTTGAACAGTTGCAAAAGGTTCAATCACAACATTGCTGCCGATGATTGCTTCGGGATGAACGTTGGCTAACGGGTAATTACTCATGAATCTTTTCTTACAATGCTGGCCGTCATCGTGCCTTCACAAACAAGTGTGTTGCCCACATACCCACGGCCGTACATTTTTGCAATGCCACGTTTGATCGGCGCGAGCAAATCGCATTGAATGACAAGGGTATCGCCAGGAAGAACCATTTTCCTGAAACGGAAATCGTCAATACCAAGGAAATAGGTCCAATAGTTCTCCGGATCTGGGACGGTATTGAGTACAAGAACCCCACCGATCTGTGCCATCGCCTCCACTTGAAGTACACCTGGCATCACCGGGTTTCCCGGGAAATGTCCGGCGAAGAAGTTCTCATTCATCGTCACATTCTTCACACCGGCTACTGTTTCCTTGTCGAGATAGATGATCTTATCGATAAGAAGAAACGGGTACCGGTGGGGAAGGGTCTGTGTGATCTTGTTGATGTCCATGACCGGAGGCAACGCCGGATTGTATCGCGGCACACCCTTCTTGTCAGATTCAGCCATGGCCTTCTTCAATTTCTTGGCAAAGGCAACGTTGGCAGCGTGGCCAGGACGTGCTGCCAGGATCTGCGCTTTCAACGGGCGGCCTGCCAACGCAAGATCTCCTACAATGTCAAGGAGCTTGTGCCTGGCGGGTTCGTTGTTGTAGCGCAACTCTACGTTATTCAGAATGCCTTCCTTCTTCACTTCCACGGTAGGCTTGTTGAGCATCCGTGCGATGTTGTCAAGTTCACCCGGTTCGACGACACGGTCAACAATGACAATGGCATTGTTAAGGTCGCCTCCTTTGATCAGGTTGTTCTTGTAGAGCATTTCCAGTTCATGGAGAAAACAAAATGTTCTGCAAGACGCTATTTCTTTCTCGAACTGCTGAATATTCGTAATGGAGGCATGCTGACTGCCAAGGACCGGAGAGTTGTAGTCAATCATTACCGTTACCCGGTAATCATCCAGAGGCAATGCGGCGATCTCAACATGGCGAGCGCTTTCGCGGTAGAAGATGCTGTCCTGTACTTCAAAGAAATCGCGAAGCGCATTCTGTTCTTCAGTGCCGGCTTCTTTGAGTACCTGTACAAATTGGATGGAACTGCCATCCATGATCGGAGCCTCTGGCCCATCGATCTGAATCATCACATTGTCAATCTCGAGACCCACAAGGGCTGCAAGGGTGTGCTCAATCGTGCTTACCCGTGCACCACTTTGTTCGATGGTGGTACCCCTCGAAACATCGACGACACGGTCGCAATCAGCGTCAATGACAGGTGATCCTGGTAGGTCTACACGCTGAAATTTGATGCCGTGATTGGGCTTGGCAGGCAGAAAAGTCACCGTGGTCTGCACCCCCGTATGGAGGCCAACCCCGGAGATGGTTACTGACTTCTTGATCGTCCGTTGCTTGTGATTAAGCATGGTTTAAAATAGGGACGCAAATTTAATCGGATAAGGCCAGTATGCCAAAAAGGAGCGATCCAGGAGCCCTGGATTGCTAATTCTGCCCATTATTGGGCGTTTCAACCGATTGGGGTGTGATCTCCGCAATCTTCTTCTCAAGGTCCCTTAGCCGGTGGCCAACATCAGGGAGCTTCTTAAAGACTGCATAGGACCTGAAATACTCCTTGATATCAAAGGCTGGATAACCCAGGAGTCGCTGTCCTTCTTCCGTGACTGACTTTGAAATACCTGCCTGGGCACCCAGGCTTGTCTGGTTCGCAATCACGAGGTGACCTGCAATACCCACCTGTCCGGCAATCATGCAGTTCTCTCCGATTTTTGATGAGCCGGAAATTCCTGTCTGTGCCGCAATCACCGTGTTCTTTCCTACTTCAACATTGTGAGCAATCTGGATGAGGTTGTCCAGTTTCACGCCTTGACGAATGATGGTGGAATCCCCAAGCAATGTTGCACAATCGATCACCGTGTTTGCTCCAATGGTCACCTGATCCTCGATGATGACATTACCCAGCTGAGGAATGGTTTTATAAGAGCCATCGTCCTGTGGAGCAAAGCCGAATCCATCGGATCCGATCACGGTGCCTGAATGGATCACACAGTGATTGCCAATCCTGGTGCCGGCATAGATCTTCACGTTGGCGTGCAGGATCACATCGTTGCCGATGGTGACGTTGTCTCCGATAAAAACCTGGGGATAAATCTTGACATTGTCTCCGATGCGCGTATTGTTGCCGACGTAAGAAAAGGCACCACGGTAAGCGTTGTTGCCCATCGTTGCTGTTTCGCTGAAGAAACTTGGTTGTTCAACACCGGCTTTTTGAAAACTGATCCGCTTGTGATACTCTTCCATGAGCACCGTAAAGCTGGAGTAGGGGTCTTCGACAAGGATCAATGATGCCTTGATATCTTTCTTCGGCTGAAAATCTTTACTGACAATGATGGCACTCGCGTGAGTGGTGTACACGTACTGTTCATACTTCGGATTGGCGAGGAATGAGATCTGTCCCTGGCGTGCATCCTGAATTTTAGCCAGCATGTTGATCTTCTGGTTGCCGTCACCACGGACTTCTCCATGAAGGATGTGGGCGATTTGGTGCAGCGTAAATTCCATATGATTGCCGATCGTCAGAGTGGAGTAAATCGGGCACAGCTATTGGCTATGCAAAGATAGGTTTTTGGGCCAGCATAAGTAGTTTTTTTTCACGATTTTGCTCATGGCCTTGATGTGCGGCAAGTCAGAAGCCTGCGCGACATCCAGCAGTTCTCCGGATTTCATCAGCACCTGAATGGAATTTCGCTCCAGCAGGTAGGCCTCGTTGGAAACCGTACCATGTGAGAACAGATAAGCGGCATCACGTTTCGACAGTTTCATTGCTTTTTGAATGGCCACCTTCACCTTCTCTACGTCTGATTTTTGAATGGGTGCAGTTGACAGCTTGATTTGAAACAACGTACGATTGAGCAACATGTTGCACAGCATGGCAAGAACAGGATCCTTGCTCGACTGCCAAAGCTTGATGGCACCCCATACATCAAAGTCATCCAGCGTGCCAAATGCTTTGAGTAAATCCCTTTTTTCTGAAAAATCATCGAGCGTGTAGCTGTTGTGAAGGAAAATAGACAAGGCAGTGCTGCACGGTATCTTCTCGCCTGAGCTGGCCAGGTATTGTGCACGCTTAATAATATTGACCAGAAGGCGTTCGGCACTCACAGCAGCCTTATGCAAGTACACCTGCCAGTACATCAGTCTCCTTGAACTGATGAAACTCTCGATGTTGTAAATCCCTTTCTCTTCAACCACCAGTTGTCCTTTGACGACATTGAGCATTGCAATAATCCTGTCGGTGCCGATGGATCCTTCCCGAACGCCCGTAAAGAAACTATCCCGGTTGAGGTAATCAAGTCGATCAATATCAAGTTGAGAACTGACGAGCTGATGGAGAAATTTTTTTGGATGTGTGTTTTGAAAAATTCTGATGGCCATGTCCAGGGCCCCGCGAAACTGACGATTGAGATCCTTCATCAACAAGAAGGAAAGACTTTCGTGACGGATGTTGGGCAACAGTGTTTCTTCGAGGGCGTGCGAAAAAGGACCATGTCCGATATCATGCAGGAGTATTGCGATTTGCGCAGCTTCTTTTTCTTCTTTGGTGACTTCGATGCCCTTGGTTTGCAGTACGTCAAGTGCCTGGTACATCAGGTGCATGGCGCCGATGGCATGATGAAAACGGGTGTGAATGGCTCCAGGGTAGACCAGGTCAGCCAGTCCAAGTTGTCGGATGTGCCGCATTCGCTGAAGGAACGGATGTTCCATAAGATCAAAAATGGTATCACTTTTGATCGGAATGAACCCATATACGGGGTCGTTGATGATTTTATTCTTGTTCAAGATGCAATCGGTTTAATGCCCCACCTTTGTCAGGCATTATCTTTAACTTGGAGGAAAAATATTGATGCAAAGATATTCGATTTTGTGGGCTGATGATGAGATTGATTTGCTCAAGCCCCATATCCTGTTTCTTCAACAGCGGGGATATGATATTACACCCGTCAACAATGGTGCGGAGGCAGTTGAATTGAGTGAATCCAGAAATTTTGACGTCGTATTCCTTGATGAACACATGCCTGGTATGTCGGGCCTTGAGGCGCTTGGGCATATCAAAACCACCAAGCCCAATGTGCCGGTGGTCATGATTACAAAGAATGAAGAAGAGCAGATCATGGAGGAAGCCATCGGCTCACGTATCGATGACTACCTGATCAAGCCGCTCAACCCAAGTCAGATCCTGTTGTCGGTGAAGAAAATTCTTGACAAGAAAACACTCGTGAGCGAAAAGACGAGTTCGGATTACCAACAGGAGTTTCGCAAGATTAGCATGGCGTTTCTTGATGACCTGAGCCATGATGCCTGGGCCGATCTCTACAAAAAACTTGTTTACTGGGAGTTGGAGATGGGCCAATCCGATGCCAGCATGATTGAGGTGTTGGAATCACAAAAGGTCGAAGCGAATGTGAACTTTTGCCGCTTTATCAAAAAGAACTACGAAGCCTGGCTGAATGATCCCAATAGCCGCAAGCCGCTGCTCTCACATCAATTGATGAAGAAGAAGGTGTTTCCGGAGGTGAATACAACCCGGCCAACTTTTCTTATTGTCATTGACAACCTGAGGTATGATCAGTGGAAGGCTATTGAACCGGACCTGCTTGACTTCTTTGTTGTTGATAAGGAAGAGACATACTACTCCATCCTTCCTACCACCACAGCGTATGCCCGCAATGCTATTTTTTCAGGAATGCTACCGTCGGATATGGCCAGACAATACCCGGATCTGTGGGTTGGTGAAGACACCGATGATGGCAAGAACAATTTTGAAGATGAATTCCTGTCGCGTCAACTGAAAAGGAACAACCTTAATTTCAAATTCTCATACAATAAGATCAAGCGACTCGAAGAAGGTCGTGAGCTTGTTGATTCAGTCAACAACCTGTTTGCAAACAACCTCAATGTCATTGTGTACAATTTCGTCGATATGCTTTCACACGCACGCACGGATATGGCCATGGTGAGGGAGCTTGCGCCAGACGAGGCAGCCTATCGATCCATTACAAAATCATGGTTTGCGCATTCACCCCTGATCGACATTCTGAAAAAGATCAGCGAACAAAAGGCGAGGGTCATTATCACAACCGATCATGGCACGATCCGTGTCCGGAAACCCTTTAAGATTATTGGAGATCGGAATGTCAATGCAAACCTCAGGTACAAACAGGGTAAGAACCTGGGCTATGAAGCTGACAAGGTGATGATCGGGGCGAAACCCGAACGACTATTTCTTCCCAAGGGTAACGTTTCGACCACGTACGTGTTCGCTGTCGAAGACCAGTTCTTTGCCTACCCGAACAATTACAATTACTATGTAGGTATGTATAAGGACACCTTTCAGCATGGCGGGGTGAGCATGGAAGAGATCATCATTCCGCTAATTTTCTTAACTTCGAAGAATGCCCAGTGATTGGCAGTCGGTGTTGGGAGGGAAGTCACTTTCCCTGGGAGCATTGGATGATGCAGCAAAGGAACTACTTGAACATGCAGGTGAAAGAAAGGTTTGGCTTTTATTTGGAGAAATGGGTTCTGGCAAGACAACCCTGATCAAGGCCATTGCGAATCGATTGAATGTGAAGGAAACCATGAGCAGCCCAACTTTTTCTATCGTGAACGAATACGCGGCAGGGATCGGGCATTCTATCTTCCACATGGATTTGTATCGCCTGAAAAACGAACGAGAGCTGATTGATATCGGGTTGGACGAGTATTTCGGTTCGAAAGAATTTTGTTTTGTAGAATGGCCTGAGAAGCTTGGTCGGCTGACACCGGAAGGAACCATGCAGGTCCGTATTTCACCCGTGGATCCCCACCACCGGACAATTGAGTATTTACCCCTATGACGGCAAAAAGCAGATCAGGTTTTGAAACGTTGGCAAAAACCAGCCTTTCGCCACAGGAGCAACTGGTGAAGGTGAAGAAGGACAAGAATACCTTTCTCATCGGGTTGCCTCGCGAAATTTCCCTTCAGGAAAACAGGATTTGCCTTACTCCAGACGCGGTGGCATTGCTGGTCAATCACGGCCATGAGATATGGGTTGAAACAAAGGCAGGCATCGGATCAAAGTTTTCTGACAAGCAATACAGTGAGGCGGGTGCAAAAATCATTTATACTGCTCAGGAGGTTTACAAGGCTGACATTATCCTCAAAATCGAACCGCCCACACTGGCAGAGATGGAGTATTTCAAGCCAGGACAAATACTCATTAGTGCATTACAGCTCGGACACCTTGAGAAACGGTTCATTGATGCGTTGCTTCAAAAGCGCGTTACTTCTCTGGCCTGGGAGTTTATCGAAGACAAAGTCGGTGGAATGCCCATCATCCGGAGCATGAGTGAAATTGCAGGCAGCACCGTCATGCTCATTGCTGCCGAGTACCTGAGTTCCATTCACGACGGCAAGGGAATTATTCTGGGCGGTATCACCGGCGTCCCTCCAACCAAGGTGGTTATTATCGGATCGGGTACGGTGGCGGAATATGCAGCACGTGCGGCCCTGAGTCTTGGCGCAGAAATTCAGGTATTCGACAATCATCTGTACAAGCTAAGGCGGATCAAGCATACACTGGGCCACCAGTTCTATACGTCAACGATTGACACGGTTACTCTCGGCGACAGTCTGACAACAGCGGATGTCGTGATTGGCGCGCTTCGGGCAGAAAAGGGAAAGGCAAGACATGTTGTGTCGGAAGAAATGGTCAGTCACATGAAACCCAACTCCCTGATTATTGATCTCAGTATTGACCAGGGAGGTTGTATTGCAACCTCTGAAATAACAACCCACTCTAAACCTGTGTTTAGAAAATACGATGTGATTCATTACTGCGTGCCCAATGTTGCATCCCGTGTGGCTCATACAGCCACGACCGCCTTGAGCAATATTTTTACACCAACCATTCTTCGGGCTGCTGAAGAAGGTGGCGTTCAGGAGATGATCTTCTCCCATAAGTGGTTCATGAAGGGTGTTTATACCTATAAAGGGGGGTTGACCAATGAGTCGGTGGGACGTAAGTTTGGCCTCAAATTCAAGAATATTGAGCTTTTGATGGCGGCCCAGATTTGAAGCACCACAACCTATCAAGGTTTGCTTCGTAAAATATTTGTGTCACAATAAAATGAATATTATGATTCGTAAGATCAGCCCGGTTCTTCTGCTTTTCGTTGCATTTGGCTTGTATGCTCAGCAAGATGAGGCTTACCTGCACAAGCGAACGGTCATGGAACGCATGGGTTCAGCAG
>JAEUUD010000093.1 GCA_016787625.1 Cyclobacteriaceae bacterium | reverse complement strand
TGGAAAATGTGATCGGCCTGATCCTGGCGATACGGTATGCCACAATGGAAGCCAGACCCTCATGGACCAATCGTCCTTCAAAGGGAAACATAACCAGGTGGTAGCCCTCATCCGTTTCAAAATATTCGATCAGCAGCTCGGCCTGTCGAGGAACATGAGAGAGTTCTGCCTGCACCTTCATCAGGGGTCGAAGGAAAAGCAGTTCCTCATCCTTCTCCCTTCCTTCTGCCGAATCATTCACCTTCACCCGAATCATCTCGCTCAGCTGCGACGATAATGCCATCCTCCCTCCTTGCCAGGAGGGCACACGACCCGACTTCCTTTTGGTGTTCCTCACGTGTGCTTCCATATCTTTCACACGCACCAACTCAAGTTTCCTTCCGGCAAACCAAAACACATCCCCAGGGTTGAGCTGTGCAATAAAATATTCCTCGATGGTTCCCAGCTGTTTGCCCGATGCGAATTTCACCACCATCGACGTGTCACTGACGATGGTTCCGATCGACAGCCTGTGCCTCAACGCCACGCGTCTGTCCTGAACCTGATAGAGCCCATGATCCAATTCTACCTTCCGGTATTCATCATAGGCAGTCAGCGATTCACCGCCCGTTGTGATGAACTTCAGAGCCCATTGCCATTCATCGTCGGTGATGGTATTAAAACAATAAGTACTCCTGACCTCTTTCAGGATTTGAGCCGATGTAAAGCCGTCACCAGCCGCCAGCGTCACCAGGTATTGAACCAGCACATCAAATGAGCGAATGTATGGAATGCGGTCTTCCATGATTTTTCGTTCAACGGCCTCCCGGATGGCCGCAGCCTCTATCAGTTCCAGCGAATGGGTAGGCAGAAAATATATCCTGCTTGTTGCCCCTGGTTGATGGCCACTCCTGCCGGCCCTTTGTAAAAATCTTGCCACTCCTTTGGGACTGCCTACCTGAATGATCGTCTCCACAGGTCGAAAGTCAACACCGAGGTCAAGGCTGGAAGTGCAGATCACCGCCTTGAGGTTCCCTTCATGCAGCTGATCCTCCACCCAATGTCTGATGTTCTGACTGATGCTGCCGTGGTGCATGGCAATCTGACCCGATAGCTCCGGCGCTTTATCCAGCATGCGCTGGTACCATATCTCTGCGAACGATCTGGTGTTGGTAAAGATGAGGGTACTGCGACTTTGCCTGACAATCTCAATGGCTTTCTCGAGCAGTTGAATACCAAGATGACCCGCCCATGGCATCGTTTCAACTGTTTCCGGAAATACCGGAATGACTTCAATGTTCTTTGCCATGTCTGCACGGATGACAACATGCTCTTTCTTCTTCACCTCATCGCCGAGAAGCACCTCCAGTGATTGATCCATGTTGCCAATGGTGGCCGAAATACCCCAGACCTTGAGGTCAGGGACGATGGCCTTCAGCCTCGAGAGAGCAAGCTCCATTTGAACCCCACGTTTGGATCCCATGAGTTCATGCCATTCGTCAACGACAACGGTCTTGAGGCTGGAGAAAAATGCTGTATAGCCTTTTTGAGAAAGCAGCTGATGGAGACTTTCCGGGGTGGTGATCAAAAACTGAGGGGGCTTTTCCTTCTGTCTTAATTTTTCTGATGCCTTTGTATCGCCCGTTCTCGCGCCAACTTTCCATGTCGAGCCAACGCCCTCTGCCGCAGATGTCGCTGCTGATTTTATCTCTTTGGACAATGCCCGGATGGGTGTAATCCACAAAGCCTGAACCCCCTTGTCCTTCCTTTCAAGGCCATCTACCAATATGGGTATTGCCAGGGAGTAGGTTTTGCCACTCCCTGTTGGCGCGTTGACCAGACCGGAGTGTCCAGCAAGGTGCGCCCTCCATGCCTCCTCCTGAAATGGAAAAGGTGTCCAGTGGCAGCGATGAAACCATTCAATGGCTGGTTGGAGCTTTTGCGCTATCTTTTCCACAAAACGTTAAACAAAACGCAATGTCATCAGTTATACTCAAAAACACACCCTGCTGCTGAGTCATGGCGCAATATTCCATCAAGGAGTTGGAGAGTCTGTCGGGAATTAAAGCCCACACCATACGTATTTGGGAAAAACGATACCGCATCGTTTCGCCTAACCGGTCTGCCACCAATATCCGCTCCTATTCCGATGATGACCTGAAAAAGATCATGACGGTCTCGCTGCTCAAAAGTCATGGAATAAAAATATCAAAAATAGCAACCCTCTCGTCGACCGAAATGGCCAGTCGTGTCTCGGACCTGAGCAACAGGTCCACATCGACGGAAGTCCATATCGACAGGCTTGTGGTAGCCATGGTGGATCTGGATGAGGAGGTTTTTGAGAACATCATCAATGAGCTGATCAGCAAACACGGTCTCGAGTACACCATCATCGAGGTTGCCTATCCGTTCCTTGAAAAAATCGGAGTGCTGTGGCTCACCGGAAACATCTCACCTGTCCAGGAGCACTTCATCTCCAATCTCCTGCGGCAAAAAATTCTTGTTGCCATCGATGGCCTTTCCATTCCTAAAAAAACCAGCGACCCGGTATTGATGTTTCTGCCGGAAGAAGAGCTGCACGAAATCGGTCTGCTCTTCTGTCACTACATCGTGAGGAAAGCAGGGTATCGCACATACTATATGGGTCAGCAGGTTCCCTATCCGGATATTCAGTGGTTCTGCAAGCACTACCGGCCGGTGGCCATGATCACATCGATCACCACCTCTCCCAATCCGCAGTTTGTTGAACGATACCTCTCCCGCCTCTGTGCTGACCATCGACACGTGACCATCCTGGCTTCTGGTAGGCTCCTGCGGAAAATTGCCCTCAAATTCCCTCCCAACCTGCAAATTTTCGAAAGTACCGCGCAGCTAAAATCACTCCTCAAGCAGCTGAAGCGGCCATAGTCAACGCAAGTTCCGTTAAACAAAATCCCTCCAAATCACGTGGATTCGTAGTATTGTTTAATGTTTAATACAAACTATTAAACAATATGACTACTGCGGAATTCACCAAAGAGGTATCAAGTCTTCAGCCGACACTCCGGATGCTCACACACCGGTTTACGTTTGACCGGGATGAATCCCTTGATCTCATTCAGGAGACTTTGATGAGGGCTTTCCTGTATCGGGCCAAATTCAAGAGAGGCACCAACCTGAAGGGATGGCTATTCACCATCATGCGCAACACATACATCAACCGTTACCGTAAGGCGAAGCGGGAGAAGACCAGTCGTGACGTTACGAAAGACCTCTTTTTCCTCCATGTTGAGGATGAAAACAATCGCTCTGAAGAGCCAACGGAATGCAAGGAGATTTGGGAACAGGTTGATGCCGTTCGTGATGAGTTCCAGATTCCATTCAAGATGCATCTGACCGGATACAAGTACGAGGAGATTGCCGAACATCTGCAGATTCCCGTTGGCACAGTAAAAAACCGGATCTTCCACGCGCGAAAAGAAATACAGAAAAAACTACACGGCTATCGGTAAATTTGGTTTGATGAAGAAAGTCGCTGTCATCGGATCAGGCTTTGCCGGACTCTCGGCAGCGGCATGTCTTTCTCAAAAAGGGTTTGACGTTACGGTCTTTGAGAAAAACGCTTCTCCGGGAGGCCGGGCGCGTCAATACAAGGAAGCCGGCTTCACCTTTGACATGGGCCCCAGTTGGTACTGGATGCCGGATGTGTTCGAATCGTTCTTCGCGCGCTTCAACAAAAAACCACAGGACTTTTATACCCTCACCCGTCTTGATCCGTCTTACCGCATTTACTTTGGCAAGGGCGATTTCATGGATATGCCTGCCGACCCGGTTGAGCTCGGCAACCTCTTTGAATCCCTGGAGCCCGGCAGCAAAGAACGTCTCGCCACGTTTCTGGAGGAAGGAAAATTCAAGTATGACCTCGGGATGGGTTCCTTGGTCTACAAGCCAGGTCTTTCGCTAACTGAACTGATCAACTCACAGGTTCTGCGCGGTGCCTTCCGGATGCACATTTTTCTTTCCATCTCCCGGTACATCAGGAAGTTCTTTCGTCATCCGCGAATCATTAAGATTCTGGAATTTCCGGTTCTCTTCCTTGGCGCCACGGCTGAGAAGACTCCGGCATTGTACAGCCTGATGAACTATGCCGACATCGTCCTGGGCACCTGGTACCCTCACGGCGGAATGTACTCCGTGATTCAAGGCATGGAGAAACTGGCGCGGGATCAAGGCGCGAAATTCCGTTATCAAAGTCCGGTCACGCAGCTTCCTGTTGAGCACGGTAAGGTCAAAGGTGTTGAGGTCGGAGAAACGCTGATTCCATTTGACTATGTTGTTGGCGGAGCCGACTATCACCACATCGAACAAGATTTACTTCCGCAAGCTTATCGAAAGTATAACCAGGCCTATTGGCAAGATCGCGTGCTTGCGCCATCAAGCCTGTTGTTTTACCTGGGCCTGAACAAGAAGCTTTCCGGACTGCAACACCACACCCTTTTCTTTGACGAGGATTTCACCCAACACGCTAAAGAGATTTATGAATCCCCCAGGTGGCCGTCCTCGCCGCAGTTTTATGTTTCGTGCCCTACACAAACAGACTCATCGCTTGCACCAGAAGGGAATGAGACCCTGATTCTCCTCATTCCTGTAGCGCCAGCCCTGGCGGACACGCCGGAGATAAGGGAAAAATACTACGCGATGATCATGGACAGGCTCGAAAAGATCACGGAACAATCGATAAGGCCGCATGTGGTTGTCAGGAAGAGTTACGCGATTAATGACTTCCAGTCAGACTACAACGCCCTGAAGGGAAACGCCTATGGCCTGGCCAATACATTAAGCCAAACGGCCAATCTCAAGCCATCGATGATAAACAAAAAGGTTCCGAACCTGTTTTATACAGGACAGCTCACCGTTCCCGGACCCGGCGTACCGCCATCCATTATCTCGGGTCAGGTTGTGGCAGGGCTGGTCGCAAAACGAGAAGCAACCGTATCTACTTAACAGCGTTATGGGCGATCAGGGACAATTTGACAGGATTGCAATCCGTACGAGCCGGCTGACGACCAGGACGTACAGCACGTCATTCACATTGGGTATTCGCTGTCTTGACCGGGAGTTCAGGGATCCCATCTATTCCATCTACGGGTTTGTGCGTTTTGCCGACGAGATTGTCGATACTTTTGAGGACTGCGACAAAGCCGGGCTGCTCAAAAAATTTGCCGACGATACCTGGCACGCCATTGACAATGGCATCAGCCTGAATCCGATTCTTCATAGCTTTCAGAAAACCGTCGCCGCATATGCCATTGACAGGCCATTGATCGAACAATTTATGGCCAGCATGGAAATGGACCTCAGCGAAAAAAATTACGATCAATCCGGCTTCGAGAAATATGTGCTCGGCTCCGCTGAAGTGGTTGGCCTCATGTGCCTGAAGGTTTTTACGCGAGGCAATGGAGGGGAATTCACCCGGTTGAAGCCGCAAGCCATGAAACTGGGGTCAGCTTTTCAAAAGATCAATTTTCTCAGGGACCTTCACGCCGACTATCGGTTGCTGGGGAGGAGCTACTTTCCGGGCGTTCAAATCGAGCGCTTCGATGAACAGTCCAAACAGCAAATCGAATCAGGTATCCTGGCAGATTTTCAGGAAGGCTTTAAAGGAATCAAGCAATTGCCGCGGGGTGCACGACTTGGCGTTTATGTCGCGTATCTTTACTACATGACCCTATTCAGGAAGATTCGACGGTTGCCCTCTACGGAGGTGCTCAAGAGCCGGGTTCGCGTACGCAATCGTCAAAAGCTCATTATCCTGGGTTATTCTTTTCTCAAACACCAGTTCAACCTCATCTGACATGGAACACGTGCTGGTGGTGAATGCGCAGGATGAGGTGATCGGCACCATGGAAAAAATGGAAGCTCACCGCACGGGCACTTTGCACCGGGCATTCTCGGTATTGGTCTTCAATTCCCGTGGTGAAATGCTCATCCAGAAGAGAGCACACACCAAATATCATAGCCCTGCCTTATGGACCAACGCTTGTTGCAGTCACCCCAGGCCTGAGGAGGACATTCTCGACGCAGGCAAACGGAGGCTCAAGGAAGAAATGGGTATTGACGCTACGCCAACCTTTGCATACAAGTTCACTTACAAAACCATTTTCAATCCCCGGATGATTGAGCATGAAGTGGATCATGTACTGGTTGCCACCTATGATGGCTCACCGACGGTCAATCAAACAGAAGTTGAAGATTGGAAGTTTGTTTCGATGGAAGAGCTAAAGAAAGACATCGCCGCCGATCCTCAGCGATATACATCGTGGTTCAAGTTGATCATGGATCACAAACACCCAGTGCCTACTTTGTAAAATCCAGGTTGTACGTAAGCCAGGTGCCTATCCCGATGTTGTTTTCCTGCTGAGCTCCGTTTGCTTTGATGAGGATTTGATAGAACGGGCCTGATTGAATCGTGAAATCTTTGGTGAACTGATATCCCAGTCCGACAAAAATCCGGTTCTGATCGATCTCATGATAAGTGACTGACTCTCCCCAACTCATAAAAAATTCGTCATAGACTACCACATACCATGACTTGGCATCAATGCCGCCTGCCCCGGGGTTGGCTTGCTCTGTGATGGGCATGGACCAATAGGCCCTGTATCGGATTCTGAATTGCTTGTTGACAAACCCCTGGTCAACAACGGTTCCATCCGATTGCGTCGTGTGCCGCTGGATAAATCGCTGCTCTGTTCTCAACCGATGGTGAAAGGAGGATTTACCAACCTTATGCTTAAAGACGAACTGTTGAAAGATCCGGTGCTCGTTGTTAAGAAATGTGGCGGGTTGTTCGCCATAATAGTAGTTCCATGTAAACACATAGCCCACCGGAAGAACCGAAAAAACATCACTCACTTTGATGTCAGCGCCAACGCGAATCTGGTTTTGCATCGGGTCTACGCCATTGACAAAGCGGGACTGGATGTCCACCAGGAGGCTCAATCGCTTGCTCGCCTTCATGCTGGATGTGAATGAAAACCAGTCAGCAAATTGTGTGACCGTCTGTCGGGGGGTCTGGCCGTAAAGAAATCCGGAAATGCTGGTACCTAAAAGAACGAGGAAGACCCTTAGCTTCATGAAAAAATTTTAAACTGCGCAATGTTACCAATATATTACCAAATTGTTATGCAGAAAGTCACCGGTCAATGAATCAAATTCTCAATTCAGGAAAGGTGATCTTCATGGCGATGCTGCTCATCTGGAGCCATCAGGGGCTGTGCCAGAAAGGGTATCTGCCAGGGTATGTCGTTCAGCAATCAGGCGATACCGTGCGGGGCCTGTTGAGGTTTGACAGCGAGAGCCGGAATGCAAGCCCTTGCTATTTCAAGCAGACTGAAGACGCACAGCCTCAGACATACACTCCGGGTCAAATCACATCGTTTCGCTTTACAAACGACGCCTATTTCATTTCCCGCTCCATCGGAAGGAGCGCTGACGTATTCCTGGAAGTGGTCATCAGGAGTCATATGACCCTTTATAAATTCGGGGATATCTTCTTTTTGGAAAAGGCCGATAGCGCCTTTTTCGAACTATCCGACGATACGGAAGTCCTGATGGTGGAAGGTCAGAACGTCCGGAAGAAGTCAAGAAATTACGTCCGGCTTCTCAATCTGCTTATGGCTGATTGTCTGGAGGCAACACGCAAAATCCCTACCATCCCCTTCCGGGAGAAGCCACTGATCAAATTGGTGTTGCTCTACAACACATGTGTCGGCCATGAGAACAAGTTCTACCGATCTCAAATGCCGCAGTAAAGGCTCTCAAGACTTCTTATTCCACTGTAAGTACCGTTGATAGAAATTTCCCTCATGGGAAATTAAGGAAGTCTTATTTTCACACTGCAACAACCTAACCTATCCATGAAAACGACCATCCTTTCCCTCTTCGTTGTTCTATTGCTGTCGGCATCCTGTTCGCAGGAAAAAACTGCGACCGCAGAGTTTCCCACCATTGACAGCCTCTTTAAGAGCTACTATCAGGACTACCTGAAGCTCAATCCGCTGCAGGCCACCAGCATCGGCGATTCACGATACAATGATCAGCTGCCCAATACACTCACGCAGGCCCACAGGAACAAGGTCCGTGATTTCCACACCCGCTATAAGGCACAGCTTCAGTTCTTCGACAGGAATACCCTGTCAGAAAACGATCGGATGAGCTATGACATCATGACCTATCACGCTGACATCGCCCTCGAAGGACTTAAGCAAAATGATGACCTCATGCCCATCAATCAGTTGAGGTCGCAACCGACGAGCATGGCACAGCTAGCCAGCGGCACCGGCAACCAGCCATTCAAGACCGTGGTCGATTACGAAAACTGGATGAAGCGCGTTGATGCATTTCTTCCCTGGGTAGATACAGCGATCGTCAACATGCGCAAGGGCATGGCGACCGGATATGTAATTCCCAAAGTCAATGCCGAGAAGGTTGTTCCTCAGCTGGCCACCTTTGATCACGGTCCTGCCAGAGATCACCTTTACTACAGGCCCATCAAGAACTTTCCCGCCGACTTTTCACCGGAAGATACGGCGCGCCTGGCCGCTGCCTACCGCGACATGATTGACAACAAGGTCATCCCGGCCTACGCCAAACTCAAGAAGTTCTTTGAAGATGAATACATCGCCGCCTGCCGCACCACATCAGGTATCGATGGTACCCCTGGCGGAAAAGAATATTACGCTTTTGCCCTTCGTCGCTCTACTTCCACCAACATGACGGCTGACGAGATCTTCAAACTTGGCCACAGTGAGGTAGCAAGGATTTCCGCCCAAATGGATTCCATCAAGAATGTTGTCAAGTTCAAGGGAACATTGCCCGAGTTCTTCGACCACCTGCGCACCAACAAGAAACTGATGCCCTTCAAGTCAGGTCCCGAGGTCATCGCGGCATACAACGCCATCCACGAAAGAATGAAGCCCAATCTGGCGCGTATGTTTGACAATGTGCCGAAGATGGGTTTTGAAGTGAGGACGATTGAAGCCTTCCGCGAAGCGACAGCTGCAGCACATTACAGTGTGGGCATCCCCGGCGGTGCTCGAAATGGAATTTTCTATTTCCCGCTCCGCGACGTAACCAAATACTCAACGCTCGCCATGGAAGACCTCTTCTTGCATGAAGCCATTCCGGGTCACCACTACCAAATTGCCCTCAAAGTAGAAAACACCAACCTACCTGAATTCAGGAGGATCTCTTCTGATGGTGCCTACACCGAAGGATGGGGGCTCTACGCTGAGTCACTCGGTAAAGAACTCGGGCTGTATCAGGATCCATACTCTTACATGGGCATGCTCTCAGGAGAAATGCACCGTGCCATTCGCCTCGTTGTTGATACCGGGCTACATTCTCAGGGTTGGACCCGCGAGCAGGCCATCGATTACTTCAAGGAACATGGCCCTCAGCCTGAGTCTACGATTATCTCGGAAGTGGAACGCTACATGGCTAACCCCGCCCAGGCAACGTCTTACAAAATCGGTCAGTTGAAAATCCTCGAGCTTCGCGCGAGAGCAGAAAAAGAACTTGGCGCTAAATTCGACATCAAGGAGTTTCACAACCAGATGCTCGATTCAGGATCCCTGCCCTTGACATTGCTTGAAGAGAAAATCAACCGGTGGATTCAAAAATTGAATAGCTAAATGCCGAAACCACTCTTCACGTTGCGCTGCATGTACCAGCGCACCTTGCTGCTTGTCGGATTCCTTGCCGCCCTGGCGTCGTGCCAGCCAAAGGAGAAGTATGATCTGATCATCGAGCATGGACAAGTGATGGATGGTTCCGGAGGCGCTGCCATCAAGGCTGACGTTGGTATCCGCGAAGGAAGGATTGTTCAGATTGGCGACCTGTCCAACGGCGATGCCCCTCAACGCATCGACGCAACCGGGCTCGTCGTGTCGCCGGGGTTTATCGACCTCCATGCGCACATCGAGCCGATCATGCGCCTGCCCGATGCGGAGAGTCATGTCAGGCAAGGTGTGACCACTGCCCTGGGCGGCCCAGACGGAAGTTGCCCCTGGCCGTTTGGGAAGTACCTGGACTCTCTCTCAAACAGCTTTTCTCTTGGTATGAATGTGGCCTACCTCATAGGACACAACACGATCCGAAGAAAAGTGATGGGAAACGCCGACAGGGCGCCGTCACCGGCGGAACTCGATTCAATGAGAGCGATGGTGGCCCTCGCCATGAAAGAGGGAGCCTTCGGCATCTCGACTGGATTGAAATATCTTCCGGGAACATTCGCGAAGACGCCTGAAGTCATCGCGCTTTCACAAGTGGCCAGTGGCGCCGGGGGCATTTATACCAGCCACCTGCGCGAAGAGGGATTGGGACTCCTTGCCGGGGTGCGTGAAGCCATTCTGATCGGCCGGGAAGCCAACATCCCCATCGTTCTCACCCATCACAAAGCCATGGGCAAACCCATGTGGGGCGCCAGCAAGATCACCACGGCACTGGTTGACTCTTCAAGGAATGCCGGTCTCGATATCATGATGGATCAATATCCTTACACGGCAAGTCATACAGGACTCTCTGTATTGATTCCGTCCTGGGCCCTTGAAGGTTCTGCTGATGATTTCAAAAAGCGAACGAGCGATAAAGCGCAGCGTGCCCGGATCATGGAAGGAATCAAGTTCAACCTGCTCAACGACCGTGGCGGCGGCGACCTGCGCAATATTCAGTTTGCCAATGTCGCCTGGGACAGCACCATCCAGGGAAAGACCCTGCTCGACTATGTGGTGATGCAGGGATTGGAACCTACCCTCGACAACGGTGCAAAGGTGACCATCGAGATGCAGCTCAAGGGAGGTGCCGGGTGCATTTTTCATGCGATGAATGAAGAGGATGTCGTTCGAATCATGCAGCATCCCTTCACGATGCACGCATCCGACGGAAGTCTTACAAAATTTGGCGAAGATCATCCACACCCACGCGCTTATGGTACATTCCCTCGCATCCTTGGTCACTATGTCCGCGAGAAGAAAACACTGCCGCTCGAGGAAGCCATACGTAAGATGACCTCGCTCCCGGCAAGCAGGATCAACCTGTCTG
>JAEUUD010000092.1 GCA_016787625.1 Cyclobacteriaceae bacterium | reverse complement strand
TGATATTACCGACATGTTCCTGACCCACCTGCACTTTGATCACTGTGGCGGCGGATTGCGCAAGGAAGGTGAGCGGATCGTGACAACATTCCCGAATGCCAGTTACTGGACACATCCAGGCCATTGGACATGGGCTACACAACCCAACGCACGTGAAAAGGCCAGTTTTCTCAAAGAGAATATTCTGCCGATGCAGGAGAGTGGACAACTGAAAATGGTTTCAGCCGATGGCAAATCACCTTTGAGTCAGCTCGACATCCTCGTTGTGTCAGGTCACACCGACAAGATGATGCTGCCGATGATTAGGTACAAGGGTCATGTCATCTGTTACATGGCTGATCTCATTCCTTCCTCCGGCCACATTCCGATTCCGTATGTGATGGGATATGACACACGTCCTTTGATCACGATGGATGAGAAGGAGAAATTTCTCAACGACGCTGCCGATAAGAACTACGTACTCTACTTTGAGCACGATCCCATCCATGAGTGTTGCACGGTGAAGCGGACCGACAAGGGCGTTCGTCTTGACAGGACATTCAAGCTCGCTGATTTATAAACTATGAATGTTGGTCTTGTTCTTTCCGGTGGTGGTGCCAGGGGTGTTGCTCACATTGGCGTGATCCAGGCGCTGGAAGAATTTGGAATTAAGGCCACCATGATTTCCGGAACCAGCGCTGGTTCAATCGTGGGGTCATTGTATTCACATGGGCATTCCCCGAAAGACATGCTTTCCATTGTCAGTCAGGCGACGATATTTTCTTCAGTAAGGCCCTCGCTGGTGTCGGGCGGTTTGTTGCGCATGGATGGGTTGGGCCAGTTGCTAAAAAAACATCTGCCGGACGATTTCTCCAAATTGAAGAGGCCAATGACCATTGCTGCTACGGACTTGAAAAAAGGGGAGATGACCTATTTCAACTCAGGAGAACTGGTGCCGGCCATTTTATCTTCGTGCTGCGTGCCGGGAGTGTTTAGTCCAATATCTTTCAAAGGGTCATTGTTTGTTGATGGCGGCGTCATGGATAACCTTCCTGTACGTCCGCTTCATGGAAAGTGCGACTTCATTATTGGCTCTCACTGCAACGGCGTAAGTCCGACATTTGATGTAACCAATTTTCTCGTGGTTGTGGAGCGCAGCCTGCTGATGGCCATTGGCGCCAATACATTACACAGCAAGAACCTGTGCGACGCGGTCATCGAACCTGCAGGACTGGACAAATTCAGCGGCTTTGATATTGGGAAAGCGAAGGAGATTTTTGACCTTGGATACCGATATACCAAAGAGAATCTTGGGAAGTTGAACTTTGATAAGATACTGGGTTGATGGCATCAGAAAAGACATTTCAGGAAGTGATCATGCATGGCATTCCGGATGAATTGCCGGAATTACAGCCGTACGATGATGCTGTCAATCATGCCCCCCGACGAAAAGACATTCTTTCAACAGCAGAGAAAAAACTGGCGGTTCGTAATGCACTGAGATATTTCCATCCGAAACATCATGCCGTGCTTGCTGGCGAATTTCTGGAAGAACTTCAGACATACGGCCGCATTTATATGTACCGGTTCCGGCCAACGTATGCCATGCATGCAAGGCCCATCAGTGATTATCCGCACCGATCGCTTCAGGCTGCAGCCATCATGCTGATGATCCAGAACAACCTGGACCCTGCCGTGGCACAGCATCCCCATGAGCTGATCACCTACGGAGGCAATGGAGCAGTGTTTCAGAACTGGGCGCAGTACCTGCTGACGATGAAGTACCTCTCGACCATGAGTGACTTGCAGACCCTGCACATGTACTCAGGTCACCCCATGGGACTCTTTCCTTCATCCAAGGGCGCACCACGTGTCGTCGTAACCAACGGCATGATGATCCCGAATTATTCAAAGCCAGATGATCTTGAGAAGTTCAACGCCCTCGGTGTCACTCAATACGGTCAAATGACTGCCGGGTCATACATGTACATCGGTCCGCAGGGAATTGTTCATGGAACCAATATTACCCTGCTCAATGCTGGCCGGAAAGTGTCGAAGCGCGGAGAAGGCCTCGAGGGCAAACTGTTTCTCTCTTCGGGCCTTGGCGGCATGAGTGGCGCTCAACCCAAGGCTGGCAAGATTGCAGGATGCATCTCCGTCATCGCAGAAGTCAATCCCAAGGCGGCACACAAGAGACACGAGCAAGGCTGGGTGGATGAGCTCACCGATAACATGGATGACCTTGTTAAACGAGTAGCTGAAGCCAAGAGAAACAAGGAAGCTGTTTCGATCGCTTTCCTTGGCAATGTGGTGGATGTGTGGGAGCGGTTTGCTTTTGAAGAACTTCAGGTCGACCTGGGCTCCGACCAGACATCCCTTCATAATCCCTGGGCAGGCGGCTACTATCCTGTTTCCCTTTCCTTTGAGGAGGCCAACAGAAAAATGGTTAAAGACCCTGATGGTTTCAGGAAGGATGTTCATGAGTCGCTTCAGCGTCAGGTGACTGCCATTCAACACCATGTTGCGCGAGGCACGTACTTCTTTGACTATGGAAATGCTTTTCTGCTGGAGGCTTCGAAGGCAGGCGCCGATGTCATGGCTGACGACAGGAAAACGTTTAAGTTCCCATCGTATGTGCAGGATATTATGGGGCCCATGTGTTTTGACTTTGGCTTTGGACCTTTCCGGTGGGTGTGCACATCAGGCAACCCTGAGGATCTTGATACTACCGACCGCATTGCCGCGGAGGTGCTGGAAGAAATGAAGAAGTCGGCACCGGCCGAGATTCAATCACAACTTGACGATAACCTGAATTGGATCAGGGCAGCAAAAGATAACAAACTGGTTGTTGGTTCCCAGGCGCGGATTCTCTACGCTGATGCGAATGGCAGGACAAAAATTGCAGAAGCGTTTAACGCCGCCATCCGCGAAGGTCGTATCGGTCCAGTTGTGTTGGGTCGTGATCATCATGATGTGTCAGGCACAGACAGCCCTTACCGGGAAACATCCAACATATATGACGGCTCGCAGTTTACGGCCGACATGGCCATCCACAATGTCATCGGTGATTCATTCCGCGGTGCCACCTGGGTGTCGATTCACAATGGCGGCGGCGTGGGATGGGGTGAGGTCATCAACGGCGGCTTCGGAATGCTGCTCGATGGAACAGTCGATACCGACAGGAAATTGCGCAGCATGCTCGCTTTTGATGTGAACAACGGGATTGCACGGCGCTCCTGGGCACGCAATGATGGGGCGATGCTCACAGCAGGACGGGCGCAGGAGCAATCTGAAGGATTGACCATTACCGTTCCATACCAGGCAGACAACGATACCATTGATTCACTCTTTAAATAATCTGTACCTGCCGACCTGATGCTTCGTCCATTGTATCTCCTTCTGTTTAAGATCTTCGGATGGAAGATCAATGGGCAACTCCCGACGAATTTTCCGAAGTACATCATTGCGGTAGCGCCACACACCAGCAACTGGGACTTTCCGGTAGGAGTAGCGGCGCGAAGTGTTTTGAAAATCACCAATGCCCAGTTTCTGGGGAAAAGCCAGTTGTTCAAGCCACCCATCGGCTGGTTCTTTCGTTGGTTGGGCGGACATCCTGTCGACCGGTCTGCCAGTCATGATATGGTTGAGCAGGTTGTGCGGATATTTGAAAAGCATGACAAGTTCATACTTGCCATGGCGCCGGAAGGAACGCGAAAGAAAGTAACTAAACTTAGAACGGGATTCTATTTTATTGCAAAAGGCGCCAAGGTGCCTATCGTTCCGGTAGGCTTTGATTTTGGGAGGAAGGAAATCGTGGTGGGACCAACATTGATACCCGGTGAAGATATTGAACGCGATATGGAAACCATCCTCACATTTTATCGTACAATTCAGGGTAAAAACCCGGAATTGGGGTTGTGATTTTGATGATTGTGGTGTTACGACTATTTGATTTGAGGTATTAAATCCAAACTAACCATTATGAATAAGCTCAGACTTTTATTGACCGCACTGACTCTTGGCGCATGCACCGGTGCAGCGTTTGCGCAAGCGTCCGTATCCATCGGCCTTAAGGGAGGTCTCAACTTTGCCAACGTCAATACGACCAGTGTATCGGCAGCATACAACAGCCGGACCGGATATCATGCCGGTGCGTTTGTCAATGTCAAGCTGACCAAACTGGCCATTCAACCTGAAGTGATCTACTCTGTGCAAGGTGGAGATGCAGCTGCGGGTAATCTTGAATTTGGCTACATCAATATTCCCATCCTCCTTAAGTTCTACCTTGTTGGTGGACTTAACCTTCAGGCAGGCCCTCAATTTGGTTTTCTATCCAGTGCTACACAGGGTGGCGTTGACTATAAGTCCTTGTACGAATCTTCTGACATGAGCGTGGCGCTCGGCGCGGGCTTCGATATCAAGAAGTTTGTCATCGATGCCCGTTACAACCTCGGACTAAGCGATGTGGACAAGCAAACAACAGAAATGAAGAACCAGGTATTCCAACTTAGCGTTGGCTTCAAGTTGTTTAAGCTGGGTAACTGATCAAAAGAAGAATTTTGTCCAAAGGGCCGCCGTGGTTGTCACGACGGCCTTTTTGTTTGCTTAACTTTGGCCATGCCATCTGCTGATCGTTATCAGGAAGTACTTGACTATCTCTATCAGGCGTTGCCGATGTACCAGCGTATCGGTGCGGCAGCTTACAAGGACACCCTCGACAATACCATCAGGCTTTGCGAAGCGCTGGGAAACCCCGAAAGAAAATTCAAGTCGATCCACATTGCAGGTACCAATGGCAAAGGAAGCACTTCCCACATGCTCGCTGCTATCTTACAATCAGCAGGCTATCGCACAGGATTGTACACGTCACCACACCTCAAGTCATTTACCGAGCGCATCCGCATCGATGGCCATGAGGTGAGCAAGAAGTTTGTCGTTGACTTTGTCGAAGAGATGAAACCAACCCTTGATGAGATTGAGCCATCATTCTTTGAGATGACCGTAGGGATGGCCTTTGACTACTTCGCACAAGAACAGGTTGACATCGCCGTTATTGAAGTAGGACTTGGAGGGAGACTTGATTCCACCAACGTGATCACGCCGGAACTCTCGTTGATTACCAACATCAGCTTTGACCACATGGCACTTCTTGGCAATACACTTCCAAAAATCGCATTCGAGAAGGCAGGCATCATCAAGCAAGGTGTTCCCGTGATCATCAGTGAGCGGCAGGAAGCCGTTGAAGACGTATTCATCACAAGGGCATCGCATCTTCATGCTGATCTGACATTCGCGTCAGACAGTGTACAACTTCAGGAAGGATCAGCTGGATTTGATGTTTATCAGAACGGCTCACTGTGGCTGGAGGCTCTGGACCCAGGACTAAAGGGCATGTATCAGATACACAATCTTCCGGGAGTGCTGGCTGCCGTGACTGCTTTGAAGCAAAAGAACTACCGGATTTCTGATGCTGCCGTGCACACAGGTGTTAAGCATGTAGCTTCTCTTACAGGATTAAAAGGTCGCTGGCAGGTCATCAACCAACAGCCATTGACTGTCTGCGATACCGGTCACAACGAGGCGGGTATCCGCGAAGTTGTACAGCAAATCGGCCTTACGCCTCATCATCGCCTTCACATGATCATTGGCATGGTCAACGACAAGGACGTTTCGGGTGTATTAGGACTTCTCCCCAGGGAAGCATCGTACATTTTCTGTCAAGCCAATATTCCGCGAGCCATGGATGCCGTGACACTGCAGCACCATGCGAAGGAGGCAGGCCTGAGCGGGAAGGTCATTAAAGATGTCAATGAAGCTATCAGGGAGGTAACATCCATCGCATCGGCTGATGATATGATTTTCGTTGGCGGAAGCACATTTGTGGTGGCAGAAGTCGACAATCTGTAGGCGGATATTACCCCAAACGACGTTTGTGAGCGGGTACCGTATGGCTACCTTTGCGTGATGTCCAGTAAGAGACTAATTACCCTTTTTCTCTTTGGCTGCCTGCCGCTGGCTGCTTTTGCTCAGCAGGTGCAGATCAAGGGCGCGGTTACAGGCGCTTCCGGACAAGCCCTGGTCTCTGCCAATGTTTCGGGTGAACCCGGAGGGCATGTGGCCGTCTCCGACAATGATGGCCAGTTTGCCTTAAGCATGAAACCAGGCCGTATTACCGTTACGGTGAGCTTCACCGGTTTAAAGAGAGTCAAGCAGACATTTCATATCAATAGTGATACAACGCTGTCATTCAAGCTGTTACAAGAAATTGTTCAACTCGAAGATGTAGTAGTTTCTTCTGGTAGAACCTGGCAGTCTGAGCAGTTGAAGACGACCAGGATGAGTTCTGTTACCCTGACCGGCACGGAGATCAATTCCATCCCTGTTCTTGGCGGTGAGGCAGACTTGCTGAAAACGATACAACTCCTGCCAGGTATTTCAAAAGGGGTGGAAGGAAGTACAGATATTTTTGTCAGGGGAGGCGCGGCAGACCAGAACCTCGTCCTGCTTGACGGGGCGCCCATTTACAACACCGGCCACCTCTTCGGATTTCTATCGGTTTTTAATCCTGATGTGCTCTCTACAGTAGAGTCGATGAATGGGGCCTTTCCGGCATCGTATGGCGGTCGACTGTCATCCATCCTGGATGTTCGCTCGAAGCGCGTCATGCCCGAACAGACACAGGTAAAAGGAAACATTGGCGTCCTGGCCTCACGGCTGATGATCGACCAGCCGATCATCAAGGACAAACTCAGCGTGTCGGTAGCCGGTCGCAGGACGTATGTCGATCAGGTTGTCAAAGTTCTTGGAGAGCAGCTGCCTTATCATTTCTATGACTTGAATGCTAAAATCACCTATCGCCCGACGGCGCGCGATGAGATCGAAGCGACGCATTATGCAGGTGATGATGTCCTTAACTTTGTTCCGGGTGCCAGCACTTCCAGGCGCCTTCAGAATTCCAACAGCAACTTTACCATAGGCAATTCATCGCAGACCGTCCGATGGAAGAAATTCCTGCAGGGCAACTGGGATTCCGACATGATGTTCTACCGATCAGCGTTTCACTACATGATCGACAACACATACGAAGACAGCCGGTTGTATACAACGTCAAACATCGAAGACATTGGTGGCAAGTGGACCGTTTCTACAGACTCTCTTCGCGGCATGTCTTTAAAATTTGGTGTAGATATTGTTCGGCACAAGGTGAGCCCGAATATCATCTCTACGTCAGGTGAACTCGCTGACTTGCTGGAGAGCAGCACGACGCAGTCAAAGACAGCATGGGAGAGCAGCGCCTTCTCTCAACTTGACGGAAACTGGCGGACGCGCTGGCGTTGGAGTGCAGGTCTTCGTATTTCATCCGTGCTGGGTGGAACAAAGAACTACGTCAATCCTGAGCCAAGGCTTGCGCTGAGATATTCACTGAATGATCTGACGACAGTGAAAGCCAGCTATTCCCGCATGGCGCAGTACCTGCATCGCGTGTCAAGCGCAGCGGTGGCGTTTCCTACCGACATCTGGTATCCGGTCACGGGCGATGTGAAACCTCAACGCGCCGACCAATGGTCGCTGGCTGTTCAACGGGTAATTCCGGCTGCCAAACTCTTTGTCAGTGTGGAAGGCTACTATAAGAATATGGACAACCTGATCGGCTATCGCGAAGGCACGAATCTTTTTTTAACACGCGATTTTGAATCGCAATTGATACAAGGTGCCGGACGTGCTTACGGCGCGGAGCTGCTTGTCAAGAAGGAGTCAGGGAGACTTACAGGCTGGATCAGCTATACCTTGTCATGGTCAGAGCGCCAGTTTGATGAGATCAATCAAGGTGAGTGGTTTTATTCTCGCTACGACCGTCGTCATAATGTAGCTGTTGTCGCCAACTATCAGTTGGGTCGACGCTGGTCTGCTTCGCTTGTGTGGGAATTTATTTCAGGCTCACGCTTTACACCAGTCATCGGAAAATATGTTGTGCCCGCGCCTACGTTGGCAGGGTTCAACCTTGTGCCGGTTTATGCGCCAATGAACTCGGTCCGGCTGGCGGATACACATCGGCTTGATCTCGGCATTAAGTTCAGGCCATCAAAGATTGGAAAGCGATTCCAGGGAGAATGGTTCGCTGGTGTTTACAACACCTACAACCGGGCAACACCAGTCGCTATCTCCATTGTACCCAACGGCGACGGGTCATTCCGTTATGAACAGCCGGGACTTTTTGGTTTCCTGCCTTTTCTCAGTTACGGATTTAAATTCTGAACCAATGAAGACCTTGTCACAACTCATCATTGTTTCCGTGATCATCACGATGGCCGGCTGTATCCCGGATCCGCTGGAGGTAGGCGATATCCCATCACTGAAGCCGGTGCTGGTGATCTCATCGCAGGTGATGCCAGGCCAGAGACTTTCAGTATTGGTGACTAAAAGCATCGGAGCATTGGATGCTGGCAGAGGCAGTGACCTTCAGGCACTGATGAGTCAGGTGGCTGTCATGGATGCAGTCGTGACCATCGAATTTGACAACACACGAGACACCCTGGTCCATCAAGGTTATGGAGTGTACCTCGGATCGGCCAACGTGATTGAGTCCGGTAAGGACTATTTTCTTCGCGTGAACAGCATATCCATGGGTGAAGCGACTTCCACGGCGCGGGCACCACGTCAGGTTCCATTCCAGTCGGTGGATGCTGAGCTCTTCCTGACGGGATTCGATTCATTGGCGAGCATCACCTATTCATTCGTCGATCCTCCGGAGCAGAACTGGTACATGATCAATGTGCAGAAGTTTTCAGCAGAAGATGAGGTCAATGACTATCTCAATCCCCGTGTGTTTACGCGATTGGTAAGTGACGAAGCATTCAACGGAAACCCTTTCGAAGAACAGTTTAATGTCATATTCCAGAATTTCACACAAGGAGATTCGATCGGTGTTTTCTTTTCAAGCATCAGCAAGGACTACTTCGACTATCTTTCTTTGAGAAATGACAGCCGGTACAATCTGGGAGGTTTTGCCACCGAGCCCCTGAATTTCCCGACCAATGTCAAAGGCGGCTACGGATATTTTAACCTGCATGTACCTGACATCAGGACGTTTGAGCTTGAGTAGCATCAAACCTTAATGGGCCTGCGTATATTGGCGACTTTTTCAGACCGTTGAAGAATAAACGTTTTCGATTTAGTGTTGTCGCGGGACGCGACAATGTGCTTGAACCTGGTAAGGAGTTGTTTACGCAAATACGTGGACGGTGGAACGAAGCGTATTTCAAGGAAACCAGGCCCATCACCATTGAATTGGCATGTGGACGCGGTGAATATTCCGTTGCACTGGCACAGCGGTTCCCTGATCGGAACTATGTTGGTGTCGACATCAAAGGCGACCGCATATGGAAGGGGAGTTCCATGGCTGTTGAACTTGACCTTAAAAATGTCGGCTTTCTGCGAACCAATATTCTCAATATTGCATCCTTCTTTGCCCCTGGGGAAGTGGATGAAATCTGGTTGACCTTTCCAGATCCCCGTCCCAAGAAGCGAGACGTCAAAAGGCGACTAACGAATTCCCGTTTCCTGGATTTGTACAAGGAGATTCTTGCACCAGGAGGAATTTTCAGGCTCAAGACCGACAATACCGGCTTGTTTGAGTACACCCTGGAGGAGTTGTCCATGCGGGATGACATTCAGCACCTTGAACACACCTTCGATGTTTATGAATCACCACTGCGATCCGAGTGCTTTGACATTCGAACCCGGTACGAAGAGATGTTTGCCAGCAAGGGGGAAAAGATCAAATACCTTCGTTTTCGATTCGATAGGCAGCCCCTTTCATAATATTTTCTTAATTCCGTTCATCCTGAGGCAATGACGTTGTAGCGTAACTTTGCCCGATTAAACCAACCTGGTGGGAAAGAAAAAAAGAGTAGTAGAATTGGTTGTCATCTCGGATGTGCACCTGGGCACATACGGCTGTCACGCGGAAGAACTGTTGCGTTATCTGAAGACCATCAAAGCCAGAAACCTGGTACTCAACGGCGACATCATTGATATGTGGCAGTTCAGTAAGCGCTACTGGCCCCAATCACACATGCAGGTGGTAAAGTATATCACCAGCCAATTGGCCAAGGGAGCAAAGATCACCTACCTGACAGGCAACCACGATGAGATGCTGCGAAAGTTCGCTGGATTCAGAATAGGTTCATTTCAAATAGCCAATAAAAAGGTGATGACGCTTGGGGGAAAGAAAGCGTGGATGTTTCATGGAGATGTATTTGACGTTACCATGCAGCACTCAAAATGGCTGGCCAAGCTGGGCGCGTCGGGATATGATATGCTTATCCTCATCAATACGTTTGTCAATTTTGTCCTTCGTTCTTTTGGTCGTGAGAAGATCTCCCTGTCAAAGAAAGTCAAGGACAGTGTGAAGCAGGCGGTGAAGTTTATCAACAAGTTTGAGTCAACGGCGGCGGAGATTGCCATTTCAAAAGGTTATGATTATGTGGTTTGTGGCCATATCCATCATCCGGAAATGCGCGACATTGTAACATCGAAAGGGAAGGTAACGTACCTTAATTCCGGCGACTGGGTGGAGAATATGACGGCTCTTGAATACAACGAAGGGACCTGGCGAATTTATCGATATGCAGATGACCCGGTAGCGCAAACGGTCAAGCTGCCCCGGCGGCTGTTGAAGAAACTGGACAATGATGAGATATTTAGGGATCTTGTCCATGAATTCCTCGACCCGGAAAGACCTTCATGAAAATTCTGTACGCTATTCAGGGAACCGGCAATGGCCACCTCAGCAGGGCGGTCGATATTGTTCCAGAGTTGAAGAAGTATGGGCCTGTCGACTTGTTCGTCAGTGGATCACAGGCAGAAATCGCACTTCCGTTTCCTGTGAAGTATAAATCAAAAGGACTCAGCTTTTATTTCGGCAAGAGCGGAGGGATCAATTTCTACAAAACGCTACGGCACAACAGCTCTGTGGATGTTATGAAAGAGATCCAGGCATTTCCTGTGGAAAAGTATGACCTGATCGTCAATGATTTTGAACCCATCACTGCCTGGGCATCGCGCAAAAAAGAAGTGAAGATCGTAGGCCTCAGCCATCAGTGTGCGCTGCTGTCAAAGAAAACACCGAAGCCAAAAGTGAAGGATCCATTTGGTGAATGGCTGCTGCGGACGTATGCACCTGTCGACAAG
>JAEUUD010000091.1 GCA_016787625.1 Cyclobacteriaceae bacterium | reverse complement strand
TAGATGGCTTTAATGTCCGGCTGGTCGAAAACAGGGAAACAAGTTGACGCGCGCGCAGGGACGAAGAGGGAGTAGAGGAAATCGTCATTGCGGTTTAGTGCTGCATTTCCGGCAATAAATTCGATGCGAATCGTGTTGGTTTTTTCGGTCAGCAATCCGCCGGCAACCAGTATGTGTTCGTTGGCATACCTGATTTTTTCCGGAGTGCCGTTTACCGCAATGCTCTTCAGGGAGGATTTTTCAGGCATGAAGTCTATCTGAAGGTCAGCGGGATTCGATTTCCAGGTGAAGGTGATGTCAATGATCCCCTGGATATTGTCCTTTCGTGACGCCGGTATGTCCAGCGACAGATCGTAGACAACATCCTGGATGCTGTTGCGCCGTTGTTCAGCAAGTTCAAGGGGAATACCCGGAGTTACCGTTTCCTTCGTGGTACAGGCCACGGCAATCAGGAGAAAAATGAGAAGCAGTTTGGGCATGGTGATATTGAATGACTAGAGACCCTTCGAGGTCATACCGCCGTCGACAATGATATTCTGACCGGTAATATAGCTCGACTGGTCCATGGCAAGAAATGCGGTGATGCCTGCCACTTCGTGCGGCTGGCCGACGCGACCCATCGGTGTTCTTGCAAGAATTTTTTCCAGACGGCCGGGCTGCGAAAGCACCGGATCGGTCAGCGGCGTTTGAATGTACCACGGTGATACCGTGTTGATGCGAATCGTCGGTGCCCATTCGGCGGCCAGGTGCCGGCCAAACTGAATGATGGATGCTTTGGTCATGCCGTAAGGCGGTCCGCTTTGCACGTCAATCGATCCGGCAACCGATGCAATATTAATGACACTGCCGTTGCCTGACTTCCGGAGGAGTTCGGCGGCGCCCTGGGTCAACGCCATCATGGCGAAAAGGTTCGTTTCAAAAAGCTGCCGGTATTCTTCTTCTGTATATTCAACGAATTTCTTGCGCACATTGGTGCCGACATTATTGACCAGGACGTGAAGCAATCCCCATCGGGAGTTGACTTCGTATAACAACTGCTGACGGAAGGTGGGGTCTGTCACATCACCTTCAAGGTATTCCGCTCGTGAATTTTTTGCACCGGGGTCGATGCGGCGGGCAACGGCAAGTACGTCAGCGCCAAGGTCAACGAACTCATCGACGATTGCTTTCCCAATCCCTTTGGTGCCACCCGTGATCAGGGCTTTTTTACCTTTAAGGTTCCAGTGACTCATCAGTTCAATCGGCTGTCAGAGGAAAGATAGCGAAGGAATGTTTCTTATCGAACATTTCTTACAGATCCTCTTCGTGCTCGAGCAGCAGGAAGTACCGCCGGGCCAGGGGCATGTACCCCTGATCATAGCAAAAATACTCGATGCCATCACGGCCATTCCGTGTGGCGGTGTGGTACCTGAAATCAAACCCCATTTCTTTCAGGCGGTCGGCCGATACTTTGATTCGTCCTCCTGGATTGAGCGCATCGAGGATACGCCGGTTTTTACGCAGGACATTGTTGACCTGGCGAACGTACTTGTTGGGTTCACGGTGGAGGCGGTTGTTGTGGGTGCTACGGCACTGATCAGAACAGAATTTCTTGTCGATTCTGCCGAGCAAAGGGGTGCCGCATTCAGTACATGACCGGTCTGCCATGTGTTGAAAATACAAGGTCTGTCATTCAGGTGAGACGGGAGATTGATCAGAAAAACATGACGAAGTGATGCTTCTGGTCGGATGTATCCGGAAGTACACGTTTTTAATCGGATCGCTGGTCAGACATTGCTCACGTTTGTGATGCACGGGCAGGTGTCCCGTGAGACAAACCAAAAAAAACATACTTATGAAAAGTTTGAGAAACAGCGTTACGCTCATCGGACGCTTGGGCAAGGACCCGGAAGTCAAGGTTTTTGACAAATCGAAGAAGGCAACCTTTTCGATTGCCACCACCGACAACTACAAGAATGCCAAGGGCGAAAAGGTGGAGGACACGCAATGGCACAATGTGGTGATCTGGGGTAAGCTCGCCGACGTTGCCTCCAAGTATTTGAAAAAAGGTAAGGAAGTGTGTGTCGAAGGCAAGCTGGTGCACCGCGCCTGGGATACCGGAAAAGGTGAGAAAAAGTACTTCACCGAAGTGGCAGTCAACGACATGTTGATGCTGGGAGGGAAGGACAAAGAATGAGCGGGTGAACGGCGTGTTGATGAAGTGGTTTGCTGATCGGTCAAGATTGGCAAACCACTTTTAGATACCGTCACCACACCCAGACACCTGGACACTTAGACACTCAGGTCTCTTTTTAAAAAGCATACCTCAGCGTCATACCAAATGTGAATTTCTTGAAATCATCGGTGAGGTAGAATTCAGGTGCAAGTGTGAACCGGCTGTTGGGAATGCTGTGTGTAATGAAAAGCTTGGCGGTATTGCCCTGGAAATAGGGACTGTCTTTTCTGATGAGAAACCCGACGCCAATTCCGCTCCAGCTTGGCTGAGCAGATTTCCGGTTGAAGTTCTTTTCGATTGAGAAGGACAGAAACGAGTTGTCAACAGCCTTGAACCCTGATGTTTCTGACTGAACAAAAAACAAACGACTGGCAGTCACAAAGGTCCTGAAATTGTGGCGGCGGTACCGGTCTTTGAATGAAAGCCCGACACGTAAGGAGAGCTCCGGATAGAGCGTGCCGTTGACAATGCCTACGCCCCCCTGAAACCCCATATAAATGTGGTCACCGGGAAAAACATAGTTGACGGTTTTTTGCATGGGCTCCTTGTCGCGAACGATCATGTGCGCCTCAATGTTTTTCCGTCCGATGGTTTTCATGCCCGCATCCTGTGTAACGGCGTCAGCTATCTTTGAAAAGTCCTGGGTGGAAATGCTGTCAAGTTTTCGGAATGTCGAGGCATACACTTTGATCTGGTACTCTTTCGACCGCATATAGACCTCCCATCCGGGCGGGAGAAGTTCCACAATCCCCTTGTCTTTCAGGATGGTGAGGGATGTCTTCGGAGTTGTTATTGGTGTAATGGTGATCAGTTGCTTTTCCCCGAATGGTTTACTACTCAATCCGACTTCTTTCATGCCTTCAGGCGCCGTGCTCACTTCGACCTTCATCGGTTGTGATTTCTCCGGATCATTCGTGCTTCTTTTGATGTTGTCCAGAACACCATTCAGCGCACGTGGAAAATAGCGAACCAGCGTATCGGCGTGTGGATAATCACGCAGTTCAAAGACAACGATGGCCTGAAGGTCAGGGAATTCAACCCTGATGGAATCAGGATATTGCTTGAAAACCGGCTGCGAGATGGCGGCTGTCGAAATACCAAAAGTGAGAACAACGAGAATAAGTCTGATCAATTTCATGATGTATAGATTATTGTTTGTTGGTACCGGCGAGAAATACAACTGGAGTGGATGACTTGGTTGCTGGCTCTTCATCCTGTTGAAATATTTTGAGCTGCAAACGATGCTGTCGCGCCGTTTGCGTGGGCGCCATGCTGCCAATGATCGGCTTGATGGTCGCTTCATGTGCCGGAACGCTTTGTTCGCTCGTTGCCTCAACCGGCACGATTACCGGGTCGTTGACCGTCACAACATCGGGTACGACAGGCTTTTCTGTCGGGGTACTAGCCACCTGGATAACGTCCGATGGCTTGTCAAGAGCACGTCTACGTTTTGGTGTTGGCCTCACCGTCTTTTCCTCAGGGCAAACTTGTTCCGCTGTAACTTCAACGACAGCGTGAGAGACCTGACTCACCTGGAGGCGTGCTTCTTCGATGGCCAGCTCAGTCCTGCCGACGAGTAGTTGCAGCTTTTCCCTTTCTATCTGCATGAGAGAGTAAAAAGTCAGGCCGGCCGCAAGGATAACACTCGCCGCTGCGTACCAAATGACAGAGCGGAAGTCAACCTGCCTGGCCTGAGGAAAAGAAATGGCGTTCCAGACACCTGACTTGTTCCATGTCACCGGTGTCGATTCGGTGACCCTGACTTTTTCTCTTACTTTCTTGTCATCATCATGTTCCATACTGAAACCCCTCCTGTGTTAATATTTTCCTGAGAATGGACTTGGCTTTATATAGTTGAGTCCGTGATGTACTCTCTGTAACTCCAAGCATGCCGCCAATCTCCGCATGGTTGTACCCCTCGACGACGTACAGGTTGAACACCGTGCGGTAACCTGGCGGCAGCTGACCGATGAGTTTCGTGATCTCTTCACCGGGCAGTTCGCTGAATGCACCCAGATCAACGGGCTCATGGATTTCTTCAAGAGACTCCGTCATGTGAAAGTTGTGCCGCTTCCTGAGCCACATGAGTGCTTCATTGACGACAATCCTTCTGATCCAGGATTCAGCGCTGCCTGGTTCACGGTATTCAAAATCTCTTATACCTGCATAGATTTTTGTAAAGGCAACCTGAAGAACATCCTCCGCATCGGGGTTGCTTTTCAGATAACGCAGCACCACCCGGTACATCCGGTCAGCATAGGCGTCATAGAGCTCCCGCTGGGCCTTGCGGTCGCCTTTTTTACAGCGTTCTATGATTTCCGGCTCTTTCAATAGTTCTCTTACATATGCAAAATGCGCAAATCGTCTCTGGCGTTGCCTGGGGGATGAACTTTAATTAAAGGGCGTTGGGTGTTGGGCGGGAGTTGGCTGTTATCTGTTGGCCCTTGGCTTTGACCTTGCCTTTACCTCTTACCTTTTACCTCTTACCTTTTACCCCTTTCCTCTCACGAACACTTCAGCACTTCTGCCGTTATATTCCTTAGCTTTGTCATTCATGAGTTTCGCCTATCCCGCCTTTCTCTGGGCACTGACAGCCCTGGCCATACCGATCCTCGTACACCTATTCAGTTTCCGGCGCACAACGCGCATACTATTTTCCAATACGCGTCTTCTTCAGCAGGTCCGTCAGGAGACGACGCAGAAGCGAAAGCTGAAACAATATCTTGTACTGGCATCGCGCCTGTTCTTTGTCTTCTTCCTGGTGATGGCGTTCGCACAGCCCTTCCTTCCTGCTTCCGAGCAGATCACACCCGGCCGTGAGGTGACCATCTACCTCGATAACTCCTACAGCATGACGTCAAACATTGCTGAAAAGACCCGGGCACTCGATGCAGGTATCGGCTTTTCACGGGAAGTGGCTTCCTTGTTTCCTGCGGATACCCGGTACAAACTTCTGACAAACGATTTTGCGCCGTTCTCCAACAGTTTCAAGACACGAACGGAATTGCTTGACCTTCTCACACAAGTACGCCTTTCGCCGGTCTCCAGAACGTTTCATGAAGTGAATGAACGGGCTTCATCATTAAATGGAGAGTTGTTCTGGATTTCGGATTTTCAAAAGTCTACCCTCGACCTGAGTGCGGTAAGAACAGACAGTGCACAATCACTCCACCTGGTGGCCATTCCGCTGGACCAGGCTTCTAATGTGCTTATTGACTCGGTATATCTTGAGGATCCATTTGTTGTCGGGGGGCAGCGGAACACCCTGCATGTGCGTGTTCGCAATGCTGGCGTGAAGGTCCGTGAAGGACTCGTTGTCAAACTAACCATCAACGATATCCAGGCTGGCACCGCTTCTGTCGACCTCGAGCCTAGCGCGATGGCCGATGTAAAGTTCGATCTGGCTCAGGGACTCACGGGCCTCAGCCGGTTGGTGATCAGCTTCACGGACTTTCCGGTGAGCTTTGACAACACGTTTTATCTCACGCTGAATTTTGCTGACAAGATCAGGGTAACGGAAGTCCGTCAGACACCAGGCCCGGTCGAAAAAGTTTTTGGTAACACGGCGCTGTTCGACTACCGGGCGTTTTCACCAGGCAACGTTGATCTCGCCATCATATCTCAATCGGATCTTGTAATTCTCAATGGCATCGACAGGCCGGACCCGGCTTTGGTCAATACCTTGCGCGAGTTTCAACAGGGCTCTGGCAGCATCCTTCTGGTGCCTCCTGCATCAGGCGATGGCACCGGTGTTCGTGCACTGACCAATTTCTCCCTGACAAAAGCGGATGCCAAGGAACAGCAGGAGCTTGACAAGCCTGATTTTCAGAACCCATTTTTTGAAAATGTTTTCGAAGACCGAACCAGCTCGATGGCCATGCCTCGTGCAAAGGCGGTGTGGCAATGGGGCTCCGACCGATCGGCATTGCTGAACTTCAAAAATGGAAGCCCATTCCTTTCAAGGACAGGCAACACCCTGGTGTTGGCATCACCGCTTGACAATGCCTTCACTGATTTTCAGAACCATGCACTCTTTGTTCCTGTCATGTACCGTATGGCCGCGTCAGGTCATCGCACCAGTCAGAAACCCTATTATCTTTTGAGTGAGAGCACGGCCATTTTGCAGGCGGACAGCCTCACGGGTGAAGCGCCGGTGACCCTTTCAGGCAAACAGGAGATTGTTCCCTCGCAGCGCAGGAGTGGAGACCGTGTGGTGATGGAGATACCACGGTTTTCCGTTGATCCGGGATTTTATGTCGCCAGTATTCAGGGCGATACCCTGGGAATGATTGCCTTCAATATGGACAAGCGGGAGTCCCTGCTTGAACAATGGAGTGGGGAGGAGGTTAAATCCATGCTTGGCGGAGGGGACAACATCTCTATTTTCCGTCCGGCGGCGGAAGGCTCTTTCAGTAACGAAATAAAAGAAAGATATTTGGGGCGCCAGTTGTGGAAGTATGCATTGATGGCCGCCTTGCTCTTCCTGCTGGCAGAAATCGTGCTCATTCGCTTTCTAAGGTAAATTCAATTCCGCCTGAATGAAGATACTGATCCAATCCGCCAAGATCCTCAACGCGGAATCTCCATTTCATAAAAAAGTCAAGAACGTACTCATTCAACAGGGCAAAATCACCGAAATCGGAGACAAGAACTATGCGGCGGATCGTGTGATTGATGCCAAAGGAATGATCCTTTCAACAGGCTGGTTTGATCTGGGGGCCTGCATCGGTGATCCTGGTTACGAGCAAAAGGAAGACCTCGGCTCTGCAGCACGGGCGGCAGCTTCGGGAGGATTTACAGGTTTGGCGACAATGCCCAATACGAATCCCAGTGTACAAACAAAAAATGAAGTAAGGTATTTGCTGAGCGGCAATGACTCAAGGCTTGTGCAGTTCTATCCACTCGCATCTGTGACGCGAAACAATAAAGGAGAAGAGCTGACGGAAATGATCGACCTTCATGAAGCTGGTGCAGTAGGATTCACTGATGGTCTCAAACCTGTCTGGCACACGGACATCTTTCTAAAAGCCCTTCAGTACCTGCAAAAATTTAACGGCACCCTGATCGATCACCCTGAAGATTCATGGTTGAATCTCTTTGGACAAATGAACGAGGGTGTGAACAGCACATCACTTGGATTAAAAGGCATGCCGGCCATCGCCGAAGAACTGGCCTTGGGCAGAAACATCGAATTGCTCAAGTATGCCGGTGGAAAGCTGCATGTGTCACGGCTGTCGACAACCAAATCAGTCGACCTTGTAAGGGCGGCAAAGAAGAAAGGACTTCAAATCTCATGTGACATTGCCGGATATCAGCCGTTACTGGATGATTCCATGCTTGATACTTTCGATACCAATTTTAAGGTTAACCCTCCCTTGCGCGATAAAGCCGCCAACGAGGCGCTCATCAAGGGTCTTGCCGACAACACCATTGAGGTGATTTGTTCAGGTCATGTGCCCCAGGATGAAGAATCGAAGAGCCTCGAGTTTGACCTGGCGGACTTTGGTGCGATCAATCTTCAGACATTCGCATCCAACCTCACGAGCCTGTCAAAAGAAATTCCATGGGAGAGCCTTATTGAGAAAGTCACCGATAACCCCCGCAGGCTGCTGGGACTGGAACTGCCAGTGATTGATGTTGATCAGAAAGCCAACCTTACCCTGGTTGACCCATCAAAAGAGTGGATCCTCGATGGCAAAACCAATTACTCCAGATCAACCAACTCCCCTTGGTGGGGAAAGACAATCAGGGGTAAGGCAGTCGCGGTTTTCAATAATGGCAAGAACGCCACGGATGCTTAGCAACATGTTCAACGCGTCGCTTGTGCGGATGTCTGTTCGGTACGGATTGATTGGTAGTCTGCTCTGCCTGGGCTTTATCGTCGTACTCTATTATATGGACAGGCACCCGTTTCTCATCAACCCATTTGTTGATCCCCGTATTCCGGCATTTGGCATTCTGCTGTTTTTTGGATTGAAGGAGTTACGTGATTTCAACCAGGGTGGTAACCTTTACTTCTGGCAGGGAATGATTGGTGGATTTCTCTTCACCCTTGTGTGCGCATCGGTCTGTTCTCTTGGCATCTTCGCTTTCGCTTCGATGGAGCCTGAATTTGTCAGCCGGTTTGTTTCACTGGGCCTGGAGCAGACAAAGGCCTTCTCAGACGAGGACATTAACCGCATTGGACGTGAAACGTTTGACAGGACGATTCGGGAACTGGAAGCGGCTGATGCAGGATTTATGGCCACCCGCTATTTCTTCCAGAGTTTCATCATCAGCTTCTTTGTCAGCATCATCGTATCGGTCATCCTGAGACGAACCGTAGAACCCCCAATGCCCAACGCCTAAGGCATCCCCAGTCCCTAAAGGGTGGCAGGGCCAATCTGTTTTCGTGATCGTGTTGAAGATGCTGTTGATCATCTTCATGCACAATGATAGGTTCGTAAGTACACTTGCTAAAGTATTAGCCATATGAATAAGGAGGGGATGTTCTTGGGGGCCAGTCCTCTTATCTTTGAAAGAGCACGCGAACTTCGGTCCCGAGAAACTGTTCCGGAAAAATTGCTCTGGAAGCGGTTATCAAAGAAACAGCTTGGAGTGAAGTTTAGGAGACAGCATCCTATCCACTGCTACATTGCTGATTTTTATTGCCATACACATAAACTTATTGTGGAGATTGATGGTGCTAGTCACGATGGACAAGAGCAGTCAGCAAATGACAAAGTGCGGGACAAGAGTCTTAGTGCTTATGGAATTGAGACTTTACGATTCTCAAATGAAATGGTATTGAACAACATCGAGCAGGTTGTTCAAAGAATTATGGATCACATTGCTATTTGATCGGCCCACCCAGTCCCTAAAGTGGGAATCAGTCCTTACCCTAACTCCTAAAATGGGAGCCAACCCTTACCCCCAACCCCTAAAGGGGGCCAGCGCTCAAGTCCCCTTTAGGGGATTTAGGGGAAAGGATTCTCTTCCCAGCACCATCCATCCACTTAGGTGGGCCAGCACACGAGTGACAAACGCACTTCCCCTTTAGGAGATAAATGGATAGAGGAATCTCAGCCTAAAGCCCAATACCCATTTCCTAACCCCAATAAAACACTGTAATTTTAGGAAGCAAACTGTAACCAATAGACAGACATTAACCTTAACCCACACAACCCAATGGAAAATCAGCAAAACACGCAAAACGCAGCACCAACCCTGATGAGTCATGCTTTGAAGCATGGTATTATCCTCGGCGTTATCTCCATCATTCTGGTCGTCGTTTGCTACGTCGTCGCCTTTAGCTTCATGGTAACATTCAAGTTCATAGCGATTGTCCTACTTATTTGCCTTGGATACGTCATTTATGCTGGAATCAACTACCGGAATGAAATTGGCGGCTACATGGGGTACGGACAGGCATTCCAGCACGGCATACTGATTATGCTTGTTTCTGGTGTTCTCGGAACCTTGTTTAACCTGCTGCTCTATAACATCGTCGATCCCGAACTGGGGCAGAAAATGACGGATGCTATCATTGCCAACACAGAAGAGATGATGGCGAACTTCGGAGCACCGCAAGCCAGCATTGATCAGACCATTGAAGGCATGCGTACAGAAATGCCACAGCAGTTTACCCCTGTAGGTCAGCTGATTGGTTTTGGCAAGGCCATTATTGGTTACGTGATCATTGCGTTGATCACTTCACTGTTTGTGCGTAAGAACGTACCAGTGGAAGCTTAAGCCGTTGTAGAACTAGCTTTCTGATTTTATGGATGAGCAATCAATCCCGGCTGTGACGACCCGTTCCGTTGGGATGCGCTATGGAGGCATTATGGCAATCATTTCGATTGTCGTCTTTGTGGCCATGTCTTTTGCCAAAGTAGATATGTCGTCGGGAATTGGCCGGTGGGCGACAATACCGTTCTTGCTGGTGTTGATCTTCCTGGCGCAGAAGAACTTCAAAGACAACGGTGACTCATACATGTCTTACGGACAGGGTATGGGTATTACCTTCTGGATCGCCCTGGTCTCCACCGTCATCTACATTATTTTCTTCTATGTCTACATCGCCTACATTGATGGTTCATTCATCGAGACGATCAAGCAGACGCAGATGGACAAGATGGCGGAACAAGGTATGCCGCAAGAGCAGATCGAACAGGCCATGGGTTATGCCTCACTCTTCATGACACCTGGTATTATGGCTGTGTTCGGTTTTTTTGGAGGTATTGTTGGGGCACTTCTTTGTGGACTGGTGGTCACGATTTTTACACAGAAGAATAGTTCGGCCGGTTAAGTCCCCAAGATTTGAAAGAGACCATCGATATATCCGTCATCATTCCCGCCAAGGATGAGGAGCAGTCCATTCCTGAGCTTGGGATGTGGATTGACCGCGTGATGAAGGCCAATGGATTTTCATACGAAGTGATTTTTATTGATGACGGCAGCACGGACCGCACCTGGCAGGAGATGGTGAAGATGAACGCATTGAATTCCTCGTTCAGCGCCATTCGCTTCAACCGTAACTTTGGAAAGTCAGCCGCCCTGCATACAGGATTCCGCGCAGCGCAAGGTGAAGTGGTCATTACCATGGACGCAGACCTGCAGGACAGTCCCGACGAGATTCCGGGGTTGTACAACATGATCCACAGTGAGGGCTATCAGCTCGTGTCTGGATGGAAGAAGAAGCGGCACGACCCTATTTCAAAAACCCTTCCTTCAAAGTTTTTCAATTTTGTGACGCGGATGATTTCCGGTATCCGCCTTCACGACTTCAACTGCGGCCTCAAGGCGTACAGCCGTGTCGTGGTAAAGAGCATTACCGTATACGGTGAAATGCACCGCTATATCCCGGTGTTGGCCAAGTGGGCGGGCTTCACCCGCATCGGCGAACGGGTGGTGGAGCATCACGAGCGCAAGTATGGTGCCAGCAAGTTTGGCTGGGAGCGGTTCGTGCGCGGCTTCCTC
>JAEUUD010000090.1 GCA_016787625.1 Cyclobacteriaceae bacterium | reverse complement strand
CTTGCTACTGCCGAAGCACGTTCTAATCTCTCCCGGTACGATGGCGTTCGATATGGGTATCGAAGTGACCTTGCAAAAGATGTGGCCTCGATGTATGTACGTTCAAGGAGTGAAGGTCTGGGCAAAGAAGTCTTGCGAAGGATCATTCTTGGCACATTCGTACTCAGCTCCGATTATCATGATACGTATTACACAAAAGCACAGAAGGTCCGTAGACTGATACGGGACAAGACCATACGCTTGCTTAAGGACTATGACGTCTTGTTGATGCCCACGACCCCCACAACTGCTTTTAAACTCGGCACACGTCATCAAAGCCCGCTGACCATGTACATGGCTGACCTTTTTTCTGTACAAGCCAATGTTACTGGCCTGCCCGCGATCTCCTTTCCCTTCGGAAAGGATCAGCAAGGCTTACCCATCGGACTCCAGGCCATGGGCAAAGCCTTCAGTGAAGATTCGTTGCTGCAGTTTGCAAAAGTGCTGTCGGTTGATCGGTAGCGATGGCATAACTATTTTTGAATGATGAAGTATTGGATTTTGGCAGGATTTCTGGTTTTAGCGACGTCTCCGACGATCGCTCAGGAGTTGTTAGCCCAGGATTCAATTGCCGAACAGGTTGAATCTGACCTGTTGGCGGGCGACTCCCTTACCGATCTCACGCTGTTTGCCTTACCCCCGGCGCCTGAATTTGTGCCGGCCGAAGAAACTCCGGAGCTCGTGAAGGACAGACTTTCCTGTCTGCAACGCACAATACCGCTGACCTATACGAGTAACGTTCATGGTTTCGTCAACTTCTTTACCATACGCAACAGGGAGTACACCCGGTTGATGCTTAGGAGAAAAGACCTCTACTTTCCGCTTTTTGAAAAGTCGCTGGCCAAACACAACCTGCCTGATGAGCTGAAGTACCTTTCCATCATCGAGTCAGGTTTAAATCCAAGAGCCATCTCCCGGGCAAGGGCTGTTGGGCTTTGGCAATTCATGTCGTTTACGGGACGCTACTTTGGCCTTCACAACGACTACTATATTGATGACCGGATGGATCCGGAGAAGTCAACAGATGCTGCCTGTCGTTATATGAAGCAGCTGTATTCCATGTTTGGCAACTGGGAGTTAGCGCTTGCCGCATATAACTCCGGCCCGGGCACCGTCAAGCGTGCCATTCGCCGATCCGGGTACAAGCGAACCTTCTGGGAAATCTACAAATACCTTCCGCGAGAAACGCGTTCATATGTCCCACAGTTCGTGGCCATTATTTACGCGATGAACTATGCAGAGGAACACAACATGACTGCGCTGGCCATGGAAGAACCTATGCATCATGATACGGTAACTGTCAGGACATATCTTCATCTGGAAACCTTCGCCAAGTTGACCGGAACATGCTTGGAGGATCTTCATACCCTCAACCCGTCCATCAGACACAATGCCATTCCTCAAACCGGTAAACCTTTCGTTCTCAGGATGCCCATCGTTGCAAAGCTCAACCTGGAGGGTAACCGACAACAGATTCTTGATTCAGCCTCAAGAACCGGCCGCCAGGATGTGGAACTGGTAGCCGCCAAGTCAAACTCATCGGTGTATGGTCGCGAGCCGATTGCCTACAAAGTAAAAGAAGGGGATGTGCTTGGCACAATCGCGCTGCGCCACGGGGTGCGCGTCGATGACCTTAGAAAGTGGAACAATCTTCGCAGCAACATGATCAGGACAGGTCAAAAATTGACCATCTGGGTTCCAATCAAAAAGACTTCATCCCTCCTGCAGCTCCCCAATGACAGGACATACACCGTTCAGCAGGGTGACACCCTTTGGGATATCTCCAGAAAATTCAAAGGCGTAACGGTTGAAAAACTTAAGACGATCAACAACCTGAAAAGCAATCAGCTTTCGCCTGGGATGAAACTCATCCTTGGATAGTCTCCCCGGTTATTCGGATCTGAGCGATTCTCCTGGCTTGATTGTGGGTGCGAGTCGACCAGCACTGCAACGCCATACTCTCATTTAAATTTCTCCTTTAGCCAACCCGTGAGCGCCGAAGCAAATGCTGGTTTGTATCGCACTCCTCCCTCATATCGCTCAAAACAAAAATGATTATCGCTTGAAACTACACTTACAGTAAGTAAGGCTGAGTTTCCAGAAGCATGCATTGCATCTTCCCAAAGCTTTTTTGCCCTCTGCGATGGCACGCTGTCATCTTTTTCTGAAAGGATGACCAGCACGGGCACATTCAGCATTCTCAAAGTGGCTTGAGGGTCATAGTTTATCATTTTAAAAAAATTGAAAGGAGATTCCTTAAGCATTGAGGGTGGAGGTAATTTGTCTGCAAACCCCATCTGCCTGAAGTGAGAGAACCATGATTGCTTAACAGACTGATCATAGCGTGGATTTACATCCTCGTATCCCAAGCCGGTGCCCAGATAAGTGTAGAGTTGTCGACAGAAAACAAGTGCTGAATCAATTTGAGCATCTTTAAATCCTTTGCTTCTGAATTCAGGCCACAGGCTGTAAATGACCTGCTCTCTGGTTGAAATGGCTCCGCCACATGAGACCGAAACAAATGAAATATCACCACACATAACAGCAGCCAAGGGAGCAACCCAACCGCCTTGGCTATGGCCGTAAACACCGATTTTCGTGTTGTCAACTTCTTTTCTGGATTTCAGAAGATTAACAGCGCAAACCAAGTCGCCCGCTGGCTGACTCATATCGGGTGTTTCTGTGTAGGTTCCTCCTGAACCACCTACGCCTCGCTTATCAAACACAAGCACTGCAAACCCCTCTCGCACCAACGTTGTGGCAAGTGATGCATATCCCGGTTGTGATTTAGATTCTTTACCGGAACCATGTGTGACGGCAACTGCTGGGAATTTTCCCGAACCTGAAGGAAGGTAAAGCATCCCAGACAACTTAACCGGCCCATTATAAAACGTTACTTCCTCAGTGATAAACTCCGAATTGGGTTGAGCCCAAAGCGTCACCGCAGCAACGCAGAAAACTGGTGTAAGCCAGAATCTCATTGTATGATGGTTAGTTCAAACCTTGTGATGCGCTTTTAATTCCATCCTTTGCACGCTCATTCTGAGGAGCCTTCTTCAGTACTACTTCAAAACACTTCTTTGCCTCAGTCTTGCTTCCTTTTTGCAGATACGCCTCACCCAGACCATTCCATAGCATAATGATGTTTGGCCAAGTCTTGGTACCGAACTTAAACACCGCAATCGACTCATCCGTCTTCTTTTCCTTTTTCAGAGCTTCGCCAACATTAATAAAGATCATGTCATCGTCGAGCACATAGCCTTTATTCTTAAACTCCTTCTCAACATTCTTTTCGAAGTAATCTGCTCCCCTCAACTTAACGAGGTTGTAAATAAATTTTGCTTCCTCGGTTACAAATTGATTTTGTGCATGGACGACTCCTGAAAGAAAAAGGAGTACCATCACAGATGCTGTTTTCATAATTCCTTTCATGCTGTGCTACTTGTTTTTAAGTTGTGTAATTAATTTCTGATCCTTTCATCCAGATTTTAGCACAAAGACTCAATTTTACTTCCAGTGAGAATCCATTTTCGGTAGGCCGATGGAGTAAGGCCAGTCAGTCTCTTAAACGTTTTGTTGAAAGAGTTCCTAGTGCAAAACCCAACCTGATATGCAATTTCAAGAACCTTATGATTTGTGTAATCCGGACTGCTTAAGAGTCGCTTGGCCTCGTCAATCCTCAACATATTCAAGAACTGAAAAAAAATTGTTTTATAGGATTGACTGATGACTTGTGAAATATTGTGATAGGAGGTATTTAAGCGATCAGCAACTATACCAAGATTCAGGCGCTTACTCGTGAAAAGTCGTTCATCAAACATCATCTGCTCTAGTCTATTTTTTAGTACAATTGCCTGGCACTCCTTTAATCCGGAGTGTAAATATTTTGTTTTGGTTGTTTGTTGAGTAGTCATCAAGAGTTCAGTTTCCTGAATTGTGAAGAATCAATCCATTTTGGCCCGTAACCCAACCTTTAGCTCCCTTCAAAGCCATCCCATAGATGTCGCCACCAAAAGAATCTGTGTTACTTGCCGTCCACGTTAGTCCAGCATCTTTCGATTCCAGGATACGAGATGTACCGGCTGCATAAACAGTTGAAGCGTCTGCAAACTGAACAGCGTACAAGTTATTGGTGTTTGTCGAAGATATGGCTGACCAGTTTTGTCCCCCATCTGTGGTGCGAATTATTCTACCGCCAATGGATACGGCTATTCCTACGTTGCCGATGAAGTGAACGCTTCGAAGGTCTGAAGTAACTCCTGAAACAGGTATCGTTGACCAGGAATTACCACCATCGGTGGTACGCAAAACCTTTCCAGAAAAACCAACTGCCACTGCTGTGCTTTCTGATAGCATATGAACCCATGGCAATTCAACCGTTGTACCACTGACCTGTTTTACCCAAGTGGTACCACCATCCACGGTTTTCAGAATAACACCGCCTTGCCCCACGGCCATACCGACATCATCGTTAAAGAAATGCACATGGACCAAGTGCTCACTTGTCCCGCTTGTCTGAGCAGACCAGGTTGTGCCATTGGTTGTTCCAAGGATTAATCCGGACTCTCCCACGATTGTTCCCCTGGTTGCCGAACTGAAATAGACATCGCGCAGGAAGCCACTGGCTCCGCTGGTCTGAGTCACCCAAGAGGACCCTCCGTTGGTCGTTGCTTTGATTAGTCCATTTGTCCCAACGGCGAAGCCATGAGTTTCCGAAACAAATGATACACCCAGCAAAACCTCGCTTGTTCCACTGGTTTGCCTTTCCCATTGTTTAGATGGTGTCGGATTTAGATCACTTGAACAATCAATAAATGTGATCAGAATAGAAAATAATAAGACAATCATAAATCGCATGGATCTGATATTTTACTTTTTACAAATTGACAATGAATCCATCACTAGGGTATCAACCTGGATACAGAAGACCAAATGCCTTTTGAAAACGTTGTGTTCGAACAGATTGACTGTTCAAAAGTGAAAAGGGTTGCTTGCAGCTAGAGCTCCAAGTCATCCAACTAGCCCTCCCTGTACCACAGTCTGGTTGATATTACCAGGGTCATCTACTGCCTCTTAAATCTCAACTTCACGTCCCTTATACCATCGCAGTCTGCCCAGGAAAAAGTATCCAATACCAGCTCTAAATCATTGACATAATTGCCTTGCAACGTCTTTTTAGCAGGACAACCTCCATTATATCCTGATATGAACTGATCCAGTACGAAGGCAGTTACTATGGTTCCCTCAACTTGCATCGTCGTTAGTGCATCTTGAGCCCCCTGCCCATATGGGACATATTTTGTATTCGCATAAAACATTCTGCCAGAATAATCCTCAGCGATAATCAAGGACATCCCAAACTTAGCAGGCCCTGGTGGACCCAGATCTTCCCAAGTGCCAACATACTTTCCCGCATATATTGGGCTGTCTCTAAGCGAAATATCTCTGGGGCTAGAAAGTTGCTGTTCCGTCCTAGTCCCAATAACGGCTATGTAAACCTTGTAGTCACTATTGGTTATTGCGTCCCCATCAGAATCTTTGACAGAAGCGGTGGGCTTTATGACTTGTATTTTTGTCGTAGATGCGGTAAAAGAAAAATAGCTATCTGATTTTAGGTCATCGATTTGATTCAACGAAAAACTCTTTGATGACTTGACCAAAAGTAATCTCACTTCCAGAATGTCGGCAGGAACAAGCGCACTTGATGTCGTTACTTCTATGCGTACATCTGTGGCATCTCCATTATTCCCTATATCAACAGCTGAACTAATGGTATAGAGACTATCCGGCAATTGAGGGCCTGGATCGTTAGAGCAGGCTAATATTGCTAATAGCCAAACAATAAGGTAATTGAATCTACTCTGCTTCATAAAAAAGTTCTGAGCTTATGTGCTAATTTGATGAGCGCCAAGGTTGATAAGGAATAGAATAAATGAGTGTATTCCGATAAGGATTGACCAACTCACCTCATCCATTATAGGTTAGAAATGAGACCTAGTTGTTGTTTGGAACCAACAACTGCCGTGACCGCGTCCGGAATTCAGTTGGTGTGAGGCCGGTAATTCTCTTGAATACGGAGTTGAAAGTGCCCTTATTATTAAAGCCAACCTCATACGCGACTTCAATAACATTCAGCTCGACTTTTGACCTGGAAGCAAGCAGTTTCTTGGCCTCTTCAATGCGTTTCAGGTTGATGTATTCAAAGAAGTTTACCCTGTACGTTTCATTGATTACTTGCGAAATGAAGTGCTTGTTCGTATTCAGCTTTTCAGCCAGTGTTTCAAGTTTAAGGTCATTCTGCTTAAAAAGTTGCTGCTCATACATAATCTTCTCCAGATCATGTGAGAGTCTAAATTGAAGTGTTTTGGGTAATCCTGAATTCTTATACTTCTCCTTTGCAGAACCCTTTGCTGTTTCAATGATGAATTCACCCCTCAACCTGGCATCGAGGTGATTGACAATCTTCAATGAATCTGCAATGGCCATACCATCCGCTACAGCCCTAAACCCTTTACCGTACCAAGCAATGAAAATGACCGACAGGCATGGAAAGATTGAAACGAAGTAGTCAAGTTGAAGCGTAAGAACATTGCGCACTACAAGTGTTTGATGCACAACGGATGAAAGTACAAACAATGAAAAGAATGCTAATATCCATCGGGCCCAGCTTCGCATGAAACCGACTCCGGCACTATGACTGACGAGTGAATACAGTATAACACAGTAGAGCGCCATATGTCCCGACTTCAGCCATGGGTAGTAGTAGTCGAAAAATGCTCCGAACATGATGTCATGCGTATGGTAAAACTTGAATTGAGCGGAACTGAAGTAGAAAGGAAGCTTAAATGCCAACAGTACAACGAAGGGTATAAAATGAACGAAGTGCTTCTGAACGGATCTATCATTTCCAAATGATCTCTCAAAGTATATCAGCAAGAGTGGGCCATAAAGAAGCGGAAACAACAAGGAGATATCAGCGAAGGCATGGACAGAGAAAATTAGTTTTGTCCAGTACAATACATACTCCAGCAGCATTATTGATTGAAGTAGTAAATAAACACCCAGGATAGAATCCATTTTGTCTTTACCGTGGGTGCCTAGCAGCTTGACTGAGTAGAAAAGGCCTATAAAGGAGAATCCGCTAAAAACCAGGATCCATGCGTCGATGGAGGTGGCCGGAATTTCATTCATACCGCCTTCTATCCAATGGTTCACCAACTGTAGATTTCTCCAAGTCCAATCGTAGTTTCATGTAAACCAACTTTTCCCATGTGGTTAAGTAACTCAAATAACAAAAACATTCTTGCTTACTGCTAAACACCGCTCCTAGTACCGTAACATGAAGCGTTAGGTAGCAAAACCACATCACCTTGACTCTTGAAAAGAATTTTATTTCATTTTCTTATTAAGCCAATCCATCACATAGGGCATAAAATCTTCTGTCTGTCCGGTACTTGCAATGTATAGACCATGGCCAGCTTGAGGATAAATCTTGATCTCACACTTATTGCCCGTAACCTCATTGACGGATTCCAACAACTGAACCGATCTTTGGGTGGGAATGCTATTGTCTCTTCCACCAAACAGCCATAGACCTTTCTGTTTAAGCTTGAAAATGTACGGGAGAGGATCGAAGCCCTCTATGCCGGTGTATTTATCCATTTCAGTTTGAGCCTGTTCGATAGGCATCGAACCTTGCTCAGCCAATTTACTGTAAAATATTTCCCTCCCAACAGTAACGGTTGTCCCATACAGAACAATGTAGTTTGAAACACCCTGAGACATTGAAGCGACAATAGGAATGATCCAGCCAGCTTGGCTACCTCCAAACAAAATGATCTTATCAGGGTTGATTTCAGGTCTCTTCTTAAGTTCTTCAATGGCCTCGAAAGCATCCGAGGCTAGCAAAGGGAGCATCATCGGGCTGTTTTTGGGTCCAACACCGTTATATGATCCGGTTGACTCGTTCACCCCTCGTTTATCGTACGAAAAAACCGCAAAGCCGCTTTCCAAAAAGCGACCAAACAAATCCTGATACTCGTTGCGGGTACCTTTACCCGAGCCGTGAATAAAAACCACTAATGGATGTTTTCCTTGTGCAATTGGTACCTGCAGTAATCCAGTAAGACTGGCTTGGAAACCCAATGCTGGGTTAGAAAACTTGATTGTCTCCACATGGACTTTCTCCTCAGACTGAGCACAACAACTGATCATTGGCAGTAATAGAAGAAGTGGTATCAGCAATGCCCTGACAATACTATATCTGTTGTCCATGTCTTTACTTATTCTATCCATCATTTATTTGTAGTGAATAACGAGCAATATCAGGGTTGCTATAAAGGGCTCTCTATTTAGCGATCGCCAATGCATTGACTTCGATCTCAACCTCATTTCCTACCACCATTCCTCCTGAAGGAAGCTTTCCTGCCATCTTAATACCAAAATCTTGACGGTTGATTACAAGCTTGCCCATGATTCCAATCGATTGCTTTTGTGTTGGCAAATCAATGGAAGGGCCCGTCAAAGTAACTGGAAACAAAATCTCTTTAGTAACACCGTGTAACGTAAGGTCTGCCTTAACATCAAAACCAGCAGCATTTTTAGCTAAGCCTTTCACAACAATGGTGATCTCAGGATATTTTTTTGAATCTAGAAATACCGGGCTCTTAATTGCATTTTCACCGTCTGTGTTATTCGCCGAGTAACTATCGGAAAGTATCTTAATTTCTGCTGTAGTCTTTGTTACATCATTGGCATTGTAATTCACAACTCCGGAAACCGTGTTGAACCTGCCTAAGACTTTTACGACTTCAAATCGCATAACCTTGCTCGTTATAGATGTGTGTCCATTATCAATCTGAAAAACCTGGGCGGTTGTGTGGATTGATCCAGTAAGGAGAGCCAATAAAAATAAAGTAGATAAGATTTTCATAAAACAGTCTTTTTGGGATTCCAAGTATTAAATACCTATATCAATTTCCTCTAAAAACCGTACTTAGTCGTAATTCCCGATAATTTCTTACCTCCTAAATGGGGGTATTTTGATCCGAACCATTCGATCTATTGCGAGAATCACTCACAGGTGCCATTTGTCCTTCTATACTTCACTTAACCAACACCCACTCCTTGTCACTCAATTTCCAAAGTGATGAAGAAGGTGCTCCCCCAACAAAGCCTCCCAAAAAGTCGAGAACGACCCTTAGGAGGTCATGTTTTCTAATTTAAAAAAGGTAATATTTTAACGGGGCATCGATACCGATGACAAATCTGCTCCTTAACGTCATGAGGTACAGATATTCCAACCCTGTGGCTATGATGATGCATTCCAGAATCGATTCTACCCAGCAAGACCGACTACCTGGTGTCAGAAGGTTTCTCCGATTGCCTAAGCAAAATGAAATCGACATGATTCAACACCGTGCAACATAGCCATCGGCTCAAGAAGTTTGGGCTGGAGAAGCAGATTCCTCAGCATGAAAACAGCCCTATTGAAGGACACGCACCTTCATTCAGATCTCAGCGATTCCACTGGATTAACCGTGGCTGCCTTCAGCGATCGGTAACCGACCGTTGCGGCCGCCACCAGGAGCGTCAAAGCCAGTCCTGACAGGAAGACAGCTGGTCCCAGTTCAATCTTGTAGGCAAACTCGCTTAAGTATCGATTCATACCAACCCAGGCCAGCGGTGCGGCCAGCACAAAGCCCACCAGGATCAGCACCCCAAACTCTCTCGAGAAAATGAACAGGATGTTCTCCACGCTGGCGCCAAGAACTTTACGGACACCAATCTCTTTCGTTTTCTGATTGGCCATGAAGGAGGCTAAGCCGAACATTCCAAGACACCCGATGAAAATGGCGAGTGAGGTGAAGATGGACAGCAACACCGAAGTTCGCTGCTCTGTCTCATAAAATTGCCTCACCGATTCATCCATGAATTCATAAGAAAAGACAGACTCAGGATAGATAGCCTCCCACTTGGTCTTGATGGCTGCAATGGTTTCCTGAACCTTTGCCGGATCGAGTCGGATCGACAGCGACCCATAGTTTCTGATTCTATTGAGTAAGATGGTGGCCTCAATCTCTGAATGCAGGGACACCGTATGAAAATCCTTCACTACACCCACCACAGGCAGCGTTTTACCCCACATCTTGATACGTTTGCCCAGCATGGTTGTTGGATCCTTGTGACCCGTCATTGCAGCAAGCTTTTCGTTGACCACGAATCCCCTTGCTGTATCCAGGTCCATGACATTCTCCCCGGCTGCCAGTGGCAATCCAAATAATTCAAGGTAATTTCCGTCAATGGTTTTCACCTGTGTTTCATAGAACTCTTCAGCTCCTTCAACACTGAAACCTGTACCGCTCACGCTTCCTGATGAGGGAGGCGAGTTGCTAAGGCTTGCGGTCTGCACACCGGGCAAGCTCATGATTTCGGTACGTAGGGTCTTCATACGAATCATATTTGCACTATCTAACCTCGAAGCGATCCGCGCAACAGGTACCGTGATGATGCCGTCTTTTCTGAAACCAAGTTCCTTATTGCGGAAGTAGTTGGTCTGGGTCACCAGTACAATCGTTGCGATGACAAGAAACTGAGAAATGAAAAACTGAAGCACGACCAGCCCACGGCGTAGATTAAAGCCTGAAGATCCCTTGTTGCCGGCCTTATTCTTCAATGCATGGACGGGGCTGAAGGCTGATACCACGAAAGCCGGGTATAATCCTGAAATAATCGAAACAGCGCCGACAATGCCAACAATAAACATCCAGATGACCGGGTCACCGAACTGCAGTGCCAGGTGCAGGTCAAGGAATGAATTCAGAAATTGAAGCGAAACCTGGGCAAGCATCACGGCCAGCAGTGCGGCTCCTACAGAAACCATGGTTGTTTCACCAAGAAACTGGGCAATGAGCTGGCGTCTTGTACTACCAAGGGATTTGCGTATGCCAACTTCCTTGGACCTTTTGATGGCTTCGGCTGTAGAGAGGTTGATAAAGTTGATGCATGCAGTGATCAGCAGAAATACAGCAATGACACTGAGGGCCATCAGCATTTGCCGACTTACCGTATTGTAATTGTAGTTGCCAAACCTGTCGTCAAAGTGAACCTCTGCCAAAGGCTGCAGAATAAACGTGCGCTGATCCCGGTTGTCATTACCCAGATACTTCTTGACAAATTCAGGCATCCTCGCTTCAACATCTTCCTTTTTGGAGCCGTCTTT
>JAEUUD010000008.1 GCA_016787625.1 Cyclobacteriaceae bacterium | reverse complement strand
GTCATTTTTGCCAATCGACGTTCAAGGACCGGTATCATGAAAATATTCCTGAACACATTCAGGAATCTGGTTTTTGCAGGCAATTTCATGAGCGCTTGACAGGGTGTGAATAGCCCTTGTAAATATGATGTGCCTGCAAAAGTAATACTATCTGAAATGAAATCCGGTCCAGTCCCTTGTACTTTGAAATGGCACTCAGGCCAAGCAGCAGTAACGGCTGCAGGATTGCTATGAACCGGAAGGTTGCTTTTTTGAGTACACCATAGTGAATGCTCATTTCCGTATATCCCAATGTAACCGCCTCACGACGTGTGAAAGCTCCGCGTTGCTGGCGAACAAGCCAAGGCCTGATGGTGGTCCTGTCTTCTTCATTGTGAAAAACGCAAACGCTGGAATCTATAAAAAACCTGAGGTCGGCTTCCTTCAATCGTTTTGGATAGTCATAGTCCTCAAATCCAGCCTCGGCAAAATTCTCGTTGTATCCACCTGACTTTAAGAAATTCTCCCGGCTAATCGAAAGATGAAAACTGGCAATGCTTTTTGATTGAAAAAGCGCGTTGTCTTTCCATGATGGATCACCATACCATCCTTTAAAACCCACAAAGTTGTAAGCAAGGAGGAATCTTCCAAAAGCACTGGATGGCAAATCACGCATCAGGTTAGCTGGATAGACCCAATTCGGATTGACACAAATATCCTGTGCTGACTCATGCAACTTAATCATATGCCCAATGACAGCATCTGAAGTCAGGATATCATCGTCGAGAAAAAGCAACAAAGTCCCGCGTGCATTGGCGGCGCCAAGGTTGCGTTTGGCTGCAACGCCAGGCCTGGGACTCCTGAGTACCGCTACCGGAACCGCTGTCTGGGCCAGCACCTGAAAACTATTATAGGTCCGATCATGAACAACAATGATCTCTGCGTTCAAATTCGAGACGGCTTCAATACAGGCAGTCAAGGTCTTCGTAAAGATTTCACCCCGGTTGCTTGTTGATATGATGATGCTGATCTGCATTGTCACAATCGGCTAATCCTGCATGATCACGTTGCATCGGATTTGAGACTCCATGTGACGTCCTTGATAAAAAACTTGTTCAGTCCTTTGTCTGGCATTTCACCCGATACCGAAAAGGCCACAGGCTCAACGGCGAACCTGCAAGCATCATGAAGAACCTCAATGTCTTTGAACGCATTGCCGAAATAGAAGTCCAGAGAATAATGTCCATCAAAAAGAGGCAAGTGTTTGATCAATACAGAAATATATCCTTTGGAAACCGGTTGGGTCACCAGGGCGCCTGTGTAGTGCTTATTATTGATGCCGAGCAAAGGGACTTGTTGACTGTCTTTAATAATAACGCCAAGAACGGGTGCGTCCAATGGCTCATCAGCATGAAAGTGAACGCGGATCTCCATGCTGCAGTCCATGTGCATCGTGCCCATAATATTTCCATTGCACAAAAGCTCGATCTTTCTGATTGGCTTTGTGGTATCCCGGGGCATGGTTGTCACACCGGCAAAACCAGCAAGTGCCTGGTCATTGTGGTTGAGGTAGTGCTGAGCGACTTCCGATGATGTGCCGGAGGACACGATTTTTCCGGCATCGAGTTGGATGGCACGCGAGCACAAGCGGGTAATGGCGGCCATGTTGTGGCTGACGAACAGGATGGTCCGACCGCTTCGGCTTACATCCTCCATTTTCCCCAGGCACTTCCGCTGAAACTCGGCATCGCCCACTGCAAGGACTTCATCAATCACGAGAATCTCCGGCTCAAGAAATGCTGCCACGGCAAATGCAAGACGAAGCTGCATGCCGCTGGAGTAGTGCTTCAGCGGCGTGTCAAGGAATTTTTCAGTCCCGGCAAATGCAACGATCTCATCAAATCGGCTATCCATTTCGCGTTTCTTCATCCCCAGGATTGATCCGTTGAGATATATGTTCTCCCTGCCTGTAAGTTCCGGGTGAAAGCCAGTACCTACCTCAAGCAAACTCGCAATCCGTCCTCTTCCAAGAATTCTTCCTGACGTTGGGGGTGTGATCTTTGAAAGAATTTTCAAAAGCGTGGACTTTCCCGCTCCGTTTCTTCCGATAATGCCCATCGACTCACCCGGCCGAACTTCAAATGAAACATCTTTCAGCGCCCAAAAATCCTCCCTTGTGGTTCGTTCGCGTTTGAACATGTTCAACATGGCATCGCGAATATTCAGGTAAGGAGCAGTCTCATGACTGATCCTGAATTTCTTTGAGAGGCCCTGGATTTCAAGAATGGACTTCATGCCAGGTCAGCAAAGTAAGATTCTGTCTTTCGGAAATAACCAAGGCCTATAATCAGCCACACCATGCTGGAGACTACACTAATCAACAAGAGTGTAGCATCAGGACTTACCGGTGTCATGGGGAGTCTGAACACGGTGATGGCGCCATACATGGGGTTCAATGCCAGGATATATTGAAGCCACTTGCCCGGCACAATGGTCATGGGATAGATCACGGGTGTGACGAAGAGCAGGACCTGAATAAGAAAAGGTATCACGTAACGGAAGTCGCGATACTTTATATTCAATGCAGCTAGGAGGCAACCTGGACCAAATGAGCCCACCATCGTAAGCAATATACCTGCAGGCCAGCACCACAACGCTGCCATAAGCGAAACGGGTTGATCGAAGTAAAGCAGCATCGGTATAAAAGGAAGGAAGGCGACAGCAAAGTCAAATACCGAAACGAGAATGGAAGACAGCGGAATGATCAGCCTAGGGAAATAGATCTTCTTGATCATTTGGGCGTTGGTGATCATGCTGTTGCCAGCATTGGAAAGGCCAGACGCAAAAACAAACCATAAAATGAGGCCTGAGTATGCAAAGACAGGATAAGACATTTGGTCAGACGGAATACCAAATGACCTCCCAATAAACAAGGTGAAGATGGTCATCATCATCAGGGGCTGAAGCATAGCCCACAGCACGCCAAGAAATGTTTGACGGTACTTTACTTTGATATCTCTCCAGGTGAAATAATAGAACAACTCTTTGTAATCGAGGAGCTCTTTCAGGTTGATGCTGAAGGTTTGTCTTGGCTTAATCTCAAAACTGTAATCACTTTTCTCCATTACCGACAAGGTCGCTTGCTAAAAAACTCGAAATCAAGCACAAAAATGCAGAAAAATTACAGAAGTACCCCGACCTATAAGGTAAGTTCCGTGGCAGCCGCGGGTTTCTTCAGCCTGTCACTGAGCATGACCAGAAGAAGCACAAAGAATGGAAGCATCGGAATTCTGTAGCGGACCAGGGTGCCAAAATTGAATGTAGAAATCCCTACAGCGAAGGCCAGCACCAGGGAAAACAACAGGCAGAACAGGACGTTGTGTTCCTGTAGACGTTTGTAGATACCCCCCAAGTTTGTGCCAAGCACAAAGAGTGTAAATACAAACAGGAAGGCGCTCTCAAGTGACGATATCAGCATCAACGGATTTTTTACTTCCCACAGATAAGGCCTGAAGAGCGCCACGTTAACAGCTGATGGGGCGGCCTGAATCATCCCGACCGGGGTCCAGTCCTTGACATCCAGTGTATATCCTGATCCCGCATTGCGTCCTGTCCAGAACCGGATGTCATAGGCCGTTTTCCGCGCGGTCTTGGCCATCTTGGAAACTGCGTACCGTTCATCATCCTCACCAATCTTGACAACAGAATAATAGCCTGAGACAGCCAGGATAGCAGCAACAAAGGGAACAAGCATCACCCGCACGACAACGGAACGAATGTGATGAACCTTTGCAGCTCCAATCCAAAGCAGAATCGCCGGGATGTAGGCTTGAAGAATAAATTTCCGAACCGCAAAAATCAGATACAAAGAGATGAGGAGTAACAGTAGATGACTTAAACGGTATTTGCCAGCAATAAACAAATTGTAGAACTGATAGGTTGCTATCCCAAGGCAGGCCAAGGTGACGGAGTCCTTCATAAGGCCGCTGCCCCAGAAGAAAACAGAAGGAATAAAGAATGCGGCGATGGCAAGTTTACCATGAAGGTGAGGAAACTGCTTATAAAAGGTGAGAAAGAACTGCCATGAGCCAATGAAGCTCAGCACAGCAAACAAGCTCGCCGTAGCCGTATACGTTGAGAAAGTAAGCAGATCAAATACGGAAGCCATCTTGATGATGGCATAAGAACTCGGATCCCTGAAGAGGTAAATCTGTGATGCATACTGATAGATGTCACGCGGATTGTTGCTGTCTGCCAGAAGCAGTTTCAGCCCTGCTGACGGGGAATCAAGAAAGACATTCCACACGATCCGGCTGCCATAGGTGTGATACATGAAGGTATCGCCTCCGCCGTAATAAAACTGATACACCACCCCAAGAGCAACTGCACCCAGAATTTTCAGCGTCAATGCCGGGAAGTAGTAAACCCTGTTGACTTCATCACTCACATAAGGGCGCAAGAGGTAGGCTACCCAATAGATGAGGATCAGGACAATTGGTGTGACAAGAAAATCGCGAAGTTCCATTTGCTGTCAGTTCGGGTCGCCGCTAATCTCCCTTTTCCAGGTTCTTCAATCTTCGTTTGGCGTCCTTGAACGCCTCATCCTTTCGCCCTGCCTTTTTCTTGGCATCTTCAAAGTATTTTCGGGCCAGTGCTTTGTCTCCTTGTTGATTGGCAATCTCACCAAGGGCAATGAGGGAGTAAAGGTAATAACCTGTTTTTGTTGCGTTGCCTTTTTCTGCGAATTCGAGTGTCATCAGGTAGTACTTCTTCGCCTCCTCCGGTCTTCGTCTCGCTTCACCCAATTGTCCAAGGAAGAAAGACGCATACCTCCCGCTGGTTGATTCATAGCCCACATCACCGCTGTCGATGCGTGCCAGTATGGATTTTGATTCTCGCTCCATGTCGGCGTACATGCCACGCGTGTACAACATCCGGGCATAGTACCGGTGGAAGTAAGGGTTATCGGGATATGTCTGATGGAGGTATTCTGAAAGTTGGTGGGCCTGGTCATTCTTGTTCTCGTAACTATTGTATATCCGCATGAGCCATACCATCGCCTCGGTTCGTGTATAAAACGCATTGTAAGAAACTTCCCTAAGCTGCTTTAGTCCCAGTGCTTTATCACCTTTAGGGAAAAACCACAGCAGGGGCTTGAGAGCAGGGTAATTTTCCCGCACCCAAACAGAAAAGTAATTATAGAGTGCATCGCCGAACAGAAGCTCCGGGCTCAGGTTTTCCTTTTCTTTACTTTCTTCCAGAAAATGGAGTGCGCGCTTGCCGGCGAACGCCGCTTTTCTCCACTCCTTCCTGTCCTCGTCCGAATACAATCTCCCCTTGAAGCCATAGGCTGCCGCAAGAAAAAACGCTGACTCAATCCTGTACTCCGGAGAACGGTCATGCAGCCGCTCGGCAATCATGATCGTGCTGTCCATGTAGGCCAGAAATTTGTCATCGTGATCGCGATTCTCAAGACTTGGCATGATCTTCCACCACTCACTTAGGCCCAGGAGGAAATAAGGAAGCGGATGCCATGCATACTTCTGCTTAAACCAGCGAAATTGCTGTTCGGCCTTATCGAACTTAAAATTGTAAAGATCGTTCAATGCCTGAGTTGCCTCCAGCTGAACAGTGATGTTTGAAATCAGAATCAATGTCGTGTCTTTTCTGACCTGGGCGGCACCCTGGAAATTCAGAACAAGCAAAAGCGCGATTAATATTTTAACCCTATCTTTCAACGACACAAAAATAGCACCCCGAAACCGGTAATTCATAAGCTCATCCTCGCGTGCAGAAATCCATTTACTCCTCTCCCAAACGTCAATTGTTCCTCCTGTTGTGTCTCTCCACACTGGCTTTGTTGTTTGTGAAGAAGTCAATGATCGAAAACGAAACCGCTGCATTTGAGTTTCTTGCCGACCAGCCACAGGGTTCCATTCTCTACCTCCGAAGCACATTACAATATCTCTCCATTCCCTTGATCTACATGTGGAAATTTACTTCCCTTGGGTTTGTCATATGGGTGGGGTGCTTCCTCTTTGGCTACCGGGTCACTTATTCAGAATGCTGGAAAATTGTCATGGTGGCCGAGTTCGTTTTTCTCATCCCTGAACTCATCAAGATCGGCTGGTTTCTCTTTGTGCAGACCGATCCGATCTATTATGACATCGTCGCCTTCTACCCATTCTCACTGATGAATCTTGTCGACTATCAGACGCTGGACTCACGATTCAGCTATCCATGTAAAGCGATCAACCTTTTCGAACCTATATACTGGTACCTTTTGGCCGTGGGCATAACGCATTATGCAAACAAAGGCATGAAGCCATCATGGATCATCGTCCTGGGATTTTATGTTCCCATTTTCTTACTGTGGCTTCTTTTCTACATGATCGTTTATTGATCATATCGGATTGGGTTGAATTTGGAGAAAATAAAGGCTCCAAGACGTTTGGATTGACTATTTTCGCCCCTTAAAGTTTTGGTCCATATCGCATGAAATTTCAAAACATTAACAACATCGGCGGTTGGTTTGCCTTTGCGGTAGCCCTGGTTACCTATTGGCTCACTTTTGAAGAAACAGCCAGTTACTGGGACTGCGGTGAGTTCATTGCCGTGGCTTACAAACTGGAAGTCTCTCACCCTCCTGGCGCTCCGCTCTACATGCTTTTAGGAAGGATCTTCTCCTTTCTCGCCATGGGGGACGTCACCAAGGTTTCCTATTGGATCAATTTTCTCTCTGTACTGGCCAGCGCGTTCACCATTTTGTTTCTCTTCTGGTCCATCACATTGTTTGGTCGCAAGTTGTTGGGCGTGAAGCGCGATGAAGAGTTAACCGAGGGCCAGGTATGGACCGTCATAGGCGCCGCATTGGTTGGATCACTCGCCTACACGTTTTCTGAATCATTCTGGTTTTCTGCTGTTGAAGCAGAAGTGTACGCGATGTCCGCGTTCTTCACAGCGTTTGTTGTGTGGGGCATTCTCAAATGGGATGTTATTGATGATGACAGCGCAGCCAACAGGTGGCTCATCTTTATTGCCTACATCGTGGGGTTGTCGATCGGGGTGCACATGCTTAACCTGGTCACGATACCTGCCCTTGGCCTGATTTACTATTTCAAGAAATACCAGCCTTCCCGTTGGGGCATCATTGCCGCACTGGCCGTTAGTGGCGGTCTCGTGATCTTTATCAACGATGTGATTGTACCTGGGCTGCCTACCCTTGCAGGAAATTTCGAACTGTTCTTTGTTAACAATCTCGGCATGCCATTCGGATCGGGGGTCGTTGTGTTCAGCCTATTGCTGGTCGCAGGCCTTGTCTATGGGATCCGTCATTCTCATCAGCACAACAAGCCGTTGTTGAATACCTTCCTGCTGTCGACCTCATTCATCCTGATTGGTTATTGCTCGTACGCCACGATTGTCATTCGGAGCAATTTTGATACGCCCATCAACGAGAATGCACCCAAAGATGTCATGTCATTTGTTCGCTATCTAAAGCGTGAACAGTACGGTAGCAGGCCATTGTTGTTTGGACCATATTTCACTGCACAGGTGACTGGTCTCGAAGAGAAGGCGCCGGTATACACCAAGGGTAAGGACAAGTACGAGATCACCGACCGCAAATTTGAATACACATACGAGCCCGGGGAAGAAACAATCCTTCCGCGCGCATGGAACCCTGAATTCAAACAGCAATACCGCAATATCATAGGCCTTCGGGAAGGTGAACGTCCGACTTTCGCGCAGAACATTTACTACATGTTCCGTCAGCAGATCGGACACATGTATATGAGATACTTCATGTGGAATTTCGCCGGGCGAACCAGCGATATTCAGGATGCCGACTGGCTTGGTCCTCGCGACTGGTTTGAGAAAGTGCCTAAGGAACTTGCTGAAAACAAAGCCCGCAACAATTTCTTCATGATACCCTTTGTACTTGGGTTGATCGGGATGTTCTACCAGTTTATCAAAGACACAAAGAATTTCGCTGTCGTCGGCCTGTTGTTTGTCATGACCGGTGTGGCGATCGTCGTGTACTTGAATTCTCCCCCGGTAGAACCACGTGAGCGCGACTACATTTATTCAGGATCAACATACGCCTTTACGTTCTGGATCGGCTTCGGAGTAATGGGTATGGTGGCCTTTTTAAGTCAGTTCATAAAGAACATGAAATTTAGCGCAGTGGCGGCCACCCTGGTGGCAATGGCTGCTCCCCTTCTGATGGCCTTCCAGGGTTGGGATGACCATAACCGGAGCAACCGGTTCTTCTCCGTTGACTCTGGTAAGAATTATCTCACTTCGTGCGAACCCAATGGCGTTATTTTCACAGGGGGCGACAACGATACCTTCATGCTGTGGTACGCACAAGAGGTTGAAGAACATCGTCCTGATCTCCGCGTGATTGTGTTCAGCTACTACAACACGGATTGGTACATTGAACAATCCATGCTGAAGCAAAACCAGTCTGAGCCTTTCAAGTATACTTTGACAAAAGAAAACTACCGGCAGGGCGGCCCCAATGATGTACTCTACTATACTGACCTGAAGATTCCGAGCATGGATCTCGTTCAGTATCTGGACCTGCTGAAGAAAAACTTCCCGCAGCTTCGTTACGACAGAACCAACATCGTTCCAAGCAAAGTCTTTACACTGAACATTGACAAGGCAGCTGTATTGGCCAAGGGAATTATCCCAAAAGGATTGGACAGCCTGGTGGTTGACCAGATGCGCTTTAGGCTAAAGGGAAATCAATTAGAGAAAAAGGATTTGGCATTCCTCGATCTGTTGGCGACCAACAATTGGGAGCGCCCTATCTATCTCAACAACACTTCCCTTGCTCAGCTTAACCTGGATATGAGGGACTACGTTGTGCAGGAAGGAAACGCGTACAGGGTGTTGCCCATAAGAAACACCCGGCAGGATCGTGAAAACCTGGTCAACATTGAGTCGTCATACGAGAAGATGATTCATCAATTCGGATATCGCGGGCTCGACAACCCGGATCTTTATTTTAACGAAGATTACAGAGGGTTCATTCAAAATCATCGTGGGTCACTGAATTCCCTGGCTGAGGCCATTCTCGATCGGGGTGATACGATAAAGGGCAAGGAAGTTCTTTACTTCAATCTTGAGAAAATGCCGGACAAAGCCGTGCGTTATGACATTACAACCGTCTCCATGGTTGAGTTGTTATTCCGTGCAGGTGACTCAGCCAAGGCAACAGAAATTGCAGCTGTACTCGGAGATCGTGCAGTTGAATTGGTAGAGTATGAAACAAGGAAATACAGCGGCATTTCCATGGATGTAAGAAGGAACCTCTACGTGCTGGGTGAACTTCAGAGAATCCTGTACGAATACCAACAACCCGAACTGGCCAAACGATTTGAAGACTCTTACGAAAAGATTCTCGAAGGCTTACAAATTCGGGATACGGATCGGAGTAACTACTGAGCGGATTTCCTGACAATCAGAAATAAGTCGAGGGCCGTCTCCGCGTCATCGGAGATTGAGTAATCGTTGTGCGTGATACCCGTGACCAAATGGTCTGCCTTTTGATGGAGCCGCGTGCGGTTGATCCGATTAAGCAGGTCATAGGGTATTCGTAAAATCGGAGCAGGCAACCTGTGCTGCAGATCCAAAACATCCCAACGCATAATCCTGTTGACCGATTGGCGGTTCTTTTCGTGATAGGCCATCACTTTTTCATTACCAGAAATACCTTTCATTTCAACCATTGAAAAATATTTCTTTGCCAGGGTTGATAATTCGTCGGCCTTATACTCCCGGATATGCCATGGATTACGCGACAAAGACAGGGGCCTGTTAGGTGTTGTCATCAATGCCACTCCACCCGGCCGCATCACCCGATGAATCTCCTTGAGAAATAGGCCATCATCCTGAATGTGCTCGATCACCTGAAAGCTGATGATGGAGTCAAATGAGTTATCCGGGTATGGAAGCGGGGGCAGATTGGCAGCAACCAGGCTGGCTGAAGGATACTTCCCTGCAAGATGGTCGATGGCCGTCTTGATTTTATCAATCGCCGAATAGGACTTAATGTGAGGAAGTACATGCTCAATACCGCGGCCCTCGCCGCATCCAACTTCCAGCAAATCACCATGAATCCACGAAGAAGCGGCTATATAAGGCTTCAAAAGGCGCTGATGAAGCGGATTATCGGAAACCAATTGATCTGATGTGATCTCTGTAGTATAGATTCTTGACATACGCGCGCAAAAATACAGCATTTGCCTGTGCATCGATTCTCTTCCTTTCTTCGTTATTTTTGGGTGTCATCTATGCGCCTGGGAAGAACGGTCTTAGTCATCACGCTCATGCTGGTTCAGCATCTGGTCAGTGGCCAGACAGTAACCTCGATGAATGTTAACTACTGGTACGATCCACTTGCAGAAGTTCTCGTGCAGATAAAGCCGGTGCATCAAAGAGATAGTATTATTGTCTTCTACCGCATTCGATCCAACAATGCCTCAGCGACATCTTACATCCTGAAGTGGGAAAAAAGAGAATCGTTTGCCCAACGTCAGGGTACCGGTCTTGATGCGGCAGATACACTGCTCGTGAGCAGCACATGGACGGAAGGGCAATTCAAATTTTCCGTACCAGTGAAACCCTGGCTCTTTGGCGTGAAGGTGCTCAATCGCGGGACAGGTCGCAACTGGTATTTTTTTCGGCAGATCGAATCGCATCATCCGGTCAATGGTTTCCTGACAAAAGGAAACGAAAAACTCTGGACTTCTTTTGCCTCGGCTGAAGACCGGTATACAGTCCAGGGCAGCGGATCCGGAAAAGCGGTACAGTTCTCCTATTACAAGGACAACTTCCCAACGCCAGCACCACCTTTTATTGACAAGGAAGTCAGGATGGATCCATTCTTATTCCCCGATTCAACTTTTTCGGTTTTGCCAGGGAGCCTGATAGGGCCATTTCCTAAAGAAGGCTTATATCTTGCTCAGGAGGATACCGCTTCGTCATTTGGATTCTCTTTCCTGGTTAAACGATCTCCATATCCCAAGTACAACAAGCTTGGTGACTTGAAAGGCCCCCTTCTCTTTGTGACCACCAGACAGGAGAACGATGCCCTTGGCGCCGCCGGAGAAGACAAACTCAAGTTTGACAAAATCATCCTTGATATCACAAAGGACAGGGAACGCGCTAAGACATTCATGCGAAATTTCTTCCGCAGGGTCGAGTATGCCAATCTATATTTCACTTCTTTCAAAGAAGGATGGAAAACAGACCGTGGAATGATCTTCATTGTCTTTGGCGCGCCCGATGAGGTGCAGGTCGACGGACAATATGAAACGTGGGCATATAAGAATCCGGATCAGGAGTTTCAGTTTGCACGGGCCGGAAGCGTATACCACCCTGAGCACTCTGTGTTGGTAAGGGACAAAAGTTATTCCGAGTATTGGTATCAAACCATCGACCTTTGGCGCAAAAGCCGGTTCTAACTGGTCCCATTGTATTTAAAATACGATCATGGAAAAAAGTGAGTTGGTATATGGAACCAGGGCCGTTATGGAAGCTGCCCGGTCGGGTCGCCAAATCGACAAGGTGTTTCTGCAAGCAGGCATCAACAACGACCTGATGAAGGAGTTGGTGATGACGCTCAAAGAGCGGGCCATTCCATTTAGCTGGGTTCCTCCAGAAAAACTAAACCACCTCACAGGCAAAAACCACCAGGGGGTCGTTGGGTATTTATCTGCTGTTCAGTATGCTTCCATGCAGGCGATTGTTGATCACGCATACAGCGAAGGGCGATCACCATTCTTTTTGTTGCTGGATCGGATAACCGATGTTCGGAATTTTGGCGCCGTTGCCAGAACCTGTGAATGCGCCGGACTGGATGCCATCGTCATCGAAGAGAAAGGAAATGCACCAGTGACCAGCGATGCCATAAAAACTTCCGCTGGCGCATTGCATCACCTCCCTGTTTGCCGTGTAAAATCCATGAAACAGGCCATGAAAGAACTCAGGGAAAACGGAATTCAGGTTGTCGCTTGCACGGAAAAAGCATCTCACAACCTTTACTCCATCGACCTCTCGGTTCCAACCGCTTTGCTGTTGGGGTCTGAAGAGGATGGAATCTCTGAAGTGTTACTGAGGGACGCCGATGTTCAGGCAAAAATTCCTATGAAGGGAAAGATCGGATCCTTGAATGTTTCGGTGGCTGCGGGGATTGCCATCTATGAGGTGGTGAGACAGAAGGACTTTTCGATCAAGGCAAAAGCCAAGTAAACATTTAAAGAAAGTCACTTCCATCAGGCTTGGCCTTGATGTCATTCACGTATCGCCGGAAGAGTTCTTCTTTGTCCTTCTCGCAAATGATGACGACGTTGCCAAATACACCAACCAGGTAACCATTAAGTCCCTGCGCCACAATCAACGATTCCGGTGGACCTATGACTACAGAGTTGCGTGTATCGTAGACCAGCACATCACCATTGATGACATTATTGTCCTCATCCTTGACTGACGCTTCGTGAAGTGACGCCCACGATCCAAGGTCGGACCAGGTGAATTTGCCCAGTGCAACATACACGTTATCTGCCTTCTCCATCACTCCGTAGTCAATGGAGATGTTTTTAGTTTGCGCATACACCTGCGCCATGCCGTTACGTTCATCAGCCGTGCCCATTCGTGGGCGCATTTCCTCAAGTGCCTCTGACAATTCGGGCAGATATTTCTGAAACGCAAGAAGAATAGCCTTGACACCCCAGACAAATACTCCGGAATTCCAGACAAAATCGCCGCTTTCGACAAATGTCTTCGCCAAAGAGAGGGCGGGTTTCTCTGTAAATGTCTTGACCTTCTTGAGCATCCCCTTGCTTTCCAGGAACTGGATGTAGCCATAGCCGGTTTCCGGTCGGGATGGCGTGATGCCAATGGTGATCAGTTTGTCCTGAGTGCGGGCATGCTCGGCCGCTTTTTGTATGGTCGTTAAGAATTCCTTTTCATTGAGAATAAGGTGATCTGATGGGCTTACAACCATGATCGCCTCGGGGTTCTTCAGAAAAATTCTGTTGGCAGCGTATGCGATACAGGGAGCTGTATTTTTCCGCATGGGCTCCAGGATGAGCTGGTCCTGACGAATGTTAGGCAACTGAGCAACAACGAGGTCTGCATGTTCTTCATGGGTGACAATGAAGATATTCTCAGGCTTGCAAATGGCGAGATATCGCTCATAAGTGGACTGAACAAGGGTTTTCCCTGTGTTGAGCACATCAAGAAACTGCTTCGGTTTGGCATTGCGGCTGTAGGGCCAGAAGCGTGTGCCGATTCCACCCGCCATAAGAACCACGTATAAATTCTTATCCATTTACCTTCTTAGAATAACAATTTGGAATTACGTCCGTTCATCCTAAACACCCTCTGTATTCGCATGAATCAACGAACTATCTACCGGATTTTTTAGTATATTCAAATGGCACATCGCTTGTTAACGATTGCGGAGAGCAAATGTAAGGATTTAATCGACTTAGGAATTTATGATCGTTGCCGAAGATAAGGACACGTTACGCACACAGCTCAAGGAATTTTTTGGATATACTTCGTTTAGGGGCAACCAGGAAACAGTCATCAGAAATATTTTAAGCGGGCGAAATACTTTTGTGATTATGCCCACTGGTGCAGGCAAATCGCTCTGCTACCAGTTGCCCGCCATGATTCGCGACGGCCTCGCCATCGTGATCTCACCCTTGATTGCCTTGATGAAGAACCAGGTTGATCAGTTGAATGCCTATGGCATTCATGCGCGCTTCCTCAACTCTACGCTGAGCAAAGGCGAGATCACCCGCCTGAAGAAAGATTGTGTTACAGGAAGTGTGAAACTGCTGTATGTAGCCCCTGAATCCCTTAACAAAGAGGACAACATCTCCTTCCTTCAGAAGGTGAAAATCAATTTCGTCGCCATTGATGAGGCGCATTGCATTTCCGAATGGGGTCACGATTTCAGGCCCGAGTACAGGAAAATCAAAACGATGATTGCGCAATTGGGCGACCTTCCGGTAATCGCCCTTACAGCAACCGCTACTCCAAAGGTTCAGCTCGATATCCAGAAGAACCTTCAGATGGAAGAAGCCGATGTGTTTATTTCCTCCTTCAACCGAAAGAATCTTTATTACGAGGTCCGTCCAAAAAAGGAAACCAAAAAACAACTCATCCGCTTTCTTAAGGAGCGCAAGGGAAAGTCTGGAATCATCTATTGTCTGAGCCGGAAAAAAGTTGAGGAAATTGCCCAGTTGCTTAATGTGAATGGTTTCAGTGCCGCCCCATACCACGCCGGACTGGAGCCAGATGTTCGCATCAAGAATCAGGATGATTTTCTTAATGAGGAGGTAGATATTATTGTAGCTACCATCGCTTTCGGTATGGGCATTGATAAACCAGATGTAAGGTTTGTTGTTCACTATGACGTGCCGAAATCTCTTGAAGGGTACTATCAGGAAACAGGGCGCTCTGGCAGGGATGGCCTTGAGGGAATATGCCTCATGTTCTATAGCCACAACGACCTCAACAAGCTTGAGAAGTTTAACAAGGACAAGACCGTTCAGGAAAGAGAAAATGCACGGGTGCTCCTTCAGGAGATGGAGTTTTATGCGGAATCACCCGTGTGCAGGCGAAGACAATTGCTGCATTATTTCGGAGAAGAATTCACCCTTCCCAATTGTGGCTCATGCGACAACTGCGTGCATCCAAGAGAGCGGTATGATGGCATGGACTCCGTCAAGACGGTATTGGAAGCTGCCAGGCAAACCAATGAGCGCTTTGGCCTCAATCACCTCATCAATGTCATCAGGGGTACGGAAGATGAGTACGTGAAAAGCTATGGACATTTTGATCTGCCTGTTTATGGTACCGGTGGTGATGAAGAACAGGATTTCTGGAAGTCTGTTGTCCGGCAGGCATTGATCTATCAATATCTGGAAAAGGACATCGAAAACATTGGCGTGCTGAAGCTTACTGAAAAGGGGAAGAAATTCCTGGTCAAGCCACATCCCATCGAGTTGGCTCGCGATCATGACTTCACCACGTCTATTGAAGACGAAGAGGTTTCTTCCGAACGCGCACCAGCACAGGCCAAGTCATACGATGAGAAGCTCTTTGAGATGTTAAAGACGCTTCGAAAGCAGGTTGCCCGACACAAAAACCTGCCACCCTATGTCATCTTTCAGGATCCTTCGCTGGAGGAAATGGCAACAACCTATCCCACCACCAAGGAGGACCTCGCTGCTGTCAATGGCGTGGGGATGGGGAAGGTCAATAAATTCGGAAAAGAATTCCTTGAGCTTATTCAAAAATACACAGAGGACAATGACATTGAAACGGCTACGGAAGTTGTTGTCAAGTCTTCTGTCAACAAGTCCAAGATCAAAATATTCATCATTCAGCAAATCGACAGAAAAGTCGACCTGGAAGAAATCGCAGAATCTAAAAGCCTGACGTTTGAAGACTTGTTGACCGAAATCGAGAACATCTGCTACTCAGGTACCAAACTCAACCTGGACTACTACATCGATGAAGTTCTTGACGAGAACAAACAGAACCAGATCTTCGACTACTTCCTGAATTCTGAAACCGACAGCCTCGAAGAGGCCATGTCGGATTCCGGGAATTCGGATTATAGTGAGGAGGAGATGCGTCTGATGCGTATCAAATTTCTCAGCGAGTACGCCAACTAGAGCATACGTCCTCTCCTTTGCTATCTTTGCCGTCCATGAATATCCTCTTAATCGGCAGCGGCGGACGGGAGCATGCGCTGGCCTGGAAAATCAGTCAAAGCAAACTCACAACCAAACTGTTCATCGCCCCTGGCAATGCAGGCACCGCCACCATTGCAGAGAATATATCTGTTGCCTCTGATGATCTTGATGGAATTACCGAGGTATGCCTTAAACAAAAAATAGACCTTGTTGTGGTTGGGCCTGAAGTACCACTGGTACTGGGATTGCGTGACCGTCTTGAAAAAACACCTGGACTGGAGCGCTTGTTGATGGTCGGTCCTGGGGCGTCGGGTGCCCGCCTTGAAGGAAGCAAAGATTTCTCAAAGCAGTTCATGCTCCGCCACCGCATTCCTACGGCAAAAGCCAAAACGTTTACCGCATTGGAGCTTGAAGAGGGCTCGAAGTACCTCTGCACCTGTAATCTTCCGATTGTGCTGAAAGCTGATGGCCTTGCGGCCGGTAAAGGTGTTGTTATCGCGCAGACACATGATGAAGCACAATCGACACTCCATGATATGCTTGGCAACAAGCGTTTCGGTTCGGCCAGCGAACGTGTATTGGTGGAGGAATTCCTTTCCGGGATTGAGCTTTCCGTATTTGTCCTCACCGATGGAGAACATTATGTGCTCCTTCCGGAAGCAAAAGATTACAAACGAATCGGTGACGGCGACACCGGACCGAATACCGGTGGCATGGGCGCAGTAAGCCCGGTGCCCTTCGCTGATGAAGCTTTCATGAACAAAGTGAAGTCAGCCATCATTGCGCCAACCATCGCAGGACTCAAACAAGAGAGCATTCCGTATCGGGGTTTCATTTTTTTCGGACTGATCAACGTAGGCGGGTCACCGTTTGTCATCGAGTACAACGCGAGAATGGGTGATCCTGAATCGGAAGCAGTCATACCCCGCATTGATTCAGATCTTGTTGAAGTTCTCCTCGCTTGTGCTCAGGGACAACTAAAGGGCAAAGTCATTCGCATGACCAACAATATGGCCGTGACCGTCATGATGGTTTCGGGAGGTTACCCAGGCACGTATTCAAAAGGAAAGACCATTCGCGGATTGGGTCAACTTTCTAAATCCGGTTCACAGATTTTTCATGCCGGCACCAGAAATGCCGGGCACGAGGTAGTCACCGATGGCGGCCGGGTCATTGCAATTACCGGCCTGGGTAATCGAATTGACGAGGCCCGGAATCGCGCTTATCGCGATGCTGGTGACCTTTCGTTTGATGGTGCTTATTTCCGAAAGGATATTGGTGTAGATTTGCTTTAGTGTTTGAATGAAGGGTGGCGTTGATTGACCAAGAATAGTAAGTATGGGATGTTCGTGTGGAACAAAGAAAGGCGGGAAAGTTTCCGGCTGTCAGAATAATGGGGCTTGTGAGACCGGTGGCTGCAACAAAATGAATGTGTTTGACTGGTTGTCCAATATGGATATGCCAGTGACAGAGCGCTTTCAGGTTGTTGAAGTCAGGTTTAAGAACGGCCGCAAGGACTATTACCGAAACGTTGACAAAACCATTCTCCATGCCGGCGATGCCGTGATCGTGGAAGTTCAGAATGGTCATCACCTCGGACATGTATCCCTCCAGGGCGAATTGGTGAGGCTTCAGATGAAGAAGAAGAATATCGCCAATGACGGAGAGATCAGAAAGATTTATCGCCTGGCCAATACCCGTGACCTGGAAAAGTTTGAGGAAGTAAAGAAGCGCGAGCAGCCATCCCTGCATCGTTGTCGCGAGATCATTCGTCAGTTGAAGCTGAATATGAAACTGTCGGACGTAGAATACCAGGCTGACAACATGAAGGCCAGTTTCTTCTATTCTGCTGAAGAGCGGGTTGACTTCCGTGAATTGATCAAGATACTTGCCGGTGAGTTCAGGGTGAGGGTTGAAATGCGTCAAATCAGTCTGCGGCAGGAAGCAGGGAGGCTTGGAGGCATTGGCGTTTGCGGACGCGAGCTTTGTTGTTCTACCTGGCTAAGCGATTTCAAGAATGTGGCTACCAGCGCGGCACGCTACCAAAATCTGTCGCTCAACCCAAGCAAGCTAAGCGGCCAATGCGGCCGGCTGAAGTGCTGTTTGAACTACGAGTTGGAAACCTATATGGATGCGCTCAAGAATATTCCTGAGGTATCCAGGCCGTTGCTAACAGAAAAAGGCGAAGCATCCTTACAAAAGACGGACATCTTCAGAAGAATCATGTGGTTTGGCTACAAGGAAGAGAATGCCTGGTACCCGCTGAAAGTAGACCGGGTGAATGAAATCCTAAAGCTGAACCAGGAAGGCCGCAAGCCCGCCACACTTGAGCTTGACGAATTGGTCGAACGCGAGCCCGTTTCAGTTCTTAATAGTGACCTGGAACGCTTAGACAAGAAATTCAGCAAGGGTGGGAAGAACAAACGAAGAAGGCCCAACCGGAGCGGCAACCGGAATCGTGGCCGTAGGCCCGGCAATTCTCAGCAACCCAGTAAGCCCGGAACATGACAGGCGTAAGACCTCTGGTTATCCGAACATTATTATTGATGTTGGTATTGGTCATTGCAGATGCCTGTGACCCCAACCGTGTCTATGAGGATCACCATGAATTCAAAAAGCGGACTTGGGTGCTTTCTGATGAACCTACATTCGCCTTCGAGGTAAAAGACTCAGCACAGTTCTACAATCTCTACTACAACATTCGCAATTCACTCGACTATCCTTATTCCAGGATATTCGTCAGCTGTGCCTTGTATGATTCAGCCGGGAACGAATTGCAACGGAAGCTGCTACAGCATGAACTATTCGATCCTGCCGGAAGACCCCTCGGAGAGAGTGGCCTTGGGGATTTGTATGATCATCAGTTTCCTATTCTTGGTGATTACCGCTTCACAACCCGTGGACACTATTCTGTTCGCTTCACGCAATTTATGAGGCAGGATACCCTTCCGGGCGTTTTGGCAATTGGATTGAGGGTGGAGCGTCGCGAGGTTGAATAAAAAGGGGCCCTGCTGTGCATCAGGGCCCCACCAAAAAAACTCCAAGAATTACCTCTGACTATGAGATTACAAAGGAAGGCTTTTTAGTGAGCCTTCATCAGAAACGGCATTAGAAGTAGATTAGAAAGTAACGATCGCCTTCAGTATAACATTGACATCGGTGCCAACGCCTAACTTGGAATTAACTTCAATCTTTCCATCATAAATCCGGATGATGCGTTGACTGAGCGAAAGTCCAATACCATAACCTTTGATTTTTGATGTGCGATCGGCGCGGAAAAACGGTTGAAAAATATTCTGCAAATCATCATCATTCATACCTGGGCCCTGATCAGAGATACGGATGTGTATCAAGTGATTGGAACAAACCAATGATACCCGTGCCTTGTGGTCGAATGAAAATTTGCATGCATTCTCTACGATGTTGATGAGGGCAGTCCGAAGGAGGAAAGGGTTGCCATAGATTGATAACTTTTCAGACTTATCAGGCAGTTCCAGATTTACAATTTCCGTTTCATAGGCCAGGTTGAGCGATTTCACGTGCTCAAGCACCTCCCAGAGTATCTCGTCGACACGGACCTGGGTCATTGAAAATGTTCTACTCTCTTCATGAACGGAGGCGAGGTCAAGGAGGCTTGTAGACAGGATGTTTAGTTCCCTGGTATCATCCAGAACAGAACTGATCGTTTCCTTATACTCATCTTTTGTCCTTTCATTGAGCAGCGTTACCTCAAGCTGTGAGGTGATTTTCGTAAGTGGATTTTTCAATTCATGAGATACATTGCTCACAAACGACCGTTGAAGTTCAAATGCCCTGTCGATCCTCGCCAGAAGGTCATTGAAGATATGAATGAGTTTTCCGATCTCATCATTGTGTTTTCGTTTCTGAAGGCGCTTGTCAAGTTCCCTTTCAGTGATGGATTGAATTTCAGAAATCAATACGTTGATGGGCTTGAGTGCACGTCCGGCATAAATCCATCCTGCGAGAATAACAATGATCATAGCAATGCCAAGCAGCCCGATCAGTAATGTCCTTAGATTGGTCAACATTCTGTCGCCATTCGTGTCCTTGGCGCCGGCCAGTATCACATACTCATCCTTTTTGTTGTTGAAAACGATCCCTGAAACCTCAAAATCGCCAAGGGTAAAGTAGCGCACACGATCTCTCCTCACGCCCCCAAGCAGTCCAGCGGGTAGTACAAAATTCACAGTGTCATTGTTTGTATAAACCTCCCGGTCTGTTGAATCGTAAATGGTGATGTTCTCCATGAACAATACATCCCGCTTGGCCCTGTCAATGGCTTTGAGGAGGGATGAATCGACCTGGTCAATTCTCAAGAGAAGCGTAGCGGATGTAACCGCCTTGTCATCAAGTCGCTGGTGAAACTGTTGACGATTATTTTGATAGGTATAGAAGTAGATTGCCGCAAAGCAAACCAGGAGAAAGGAGAATACAACAACACTAAACTGGATCGTAAGGCGCAGTCGAATCTGCATACTGGACTTATTTGGGCTGCCGCATAATATAGCCCATGCCAAATTGCGTATGAATTAACTTGGTATCATAGTCCTTGTCAACTTTTCTTCTCAGGTAGTTCACATAGACCTCCACCACGTTGGTTCCTGTATCAAAATCGAGGCCCCATACATTCCTGACGATTTCTTGTCGAGAAAGTACTTTTTCCTTGTGCCGTAAAAAGTACTCCAGCAAAGCATACTCCTTCGCCGTCAACTGTATAGGCACTCCACCCCTGTTGACGTTCCGTGTGACCAGATTCATTTCAAGGTTGCCGATACGAAGGATGTTGTCGGCTGACTGTTCTTTTTCCTTCCTTTTGGTAAGGGTACGGATGCGTGCAAGCAGTTCCTGGAATTCAAAAGGCTTAACTAGATAGTCATCCGCACCACTATCAAGGCCTTCAACAACATGACCAACACCACCGAGGGCAGTTAGCATCAGCAAGGGTGTGTTGAAATTCAATTCGCGTAGCTGCTTACAGAGGGCCTTCCCATCAAGGCCGGGCAAAACGATGTCACTGATGACCAGATCGTGTGAACCAGCGAGAGCAAGCTGCTTGCCGGTGATTCCGTCCATCGCTGTGCTCACGTCATAACCATTCTCTTCAAGGCCTTTTTTGATAAAGGACAGTGTTTTTGGCTCATCTTCAATCAGGAGAATTTTCATGGCTAAACTTACGCTGATGCGAACTGGCAGTGGTCTGTTACTAATTAGAAATTAGTTAGAAGCACCAATGCCGAAGTTACGACGATTTTTAAGCATCTAACTTGTCGGCCTTCATCAAGAAATATGGAATCAGTCATTGTTTCAGTATTTATCGTCGGATACCTGCTCATTGCATTTGAGCATCCGATTCGCATCAATAAAACGGCTACTGCTCTTCTAACAGGAACACTATGCTGGGCATTGCTAGCATTGGCACCGGGTGACATGATCAATGGCCTTGTCACTGAGGGAATATTGACTAGTCCCGATGGCATGGCAGCATTTTTGAATGGAACTCTCTCCCATCAACTCGCCAATATCTCAGGCATCTTATTCTTTCTCATTGGAGCGATGACGATCGTAGAACTGATCGATGCACACGACGGCTTCCACTTTATTACTGCCAGGATTAAAACTAAAGATGTTCGTCAGCTGCTTTGGATTATCAGTTGGGTCACTTTTTTTCTTTCTGCCGTCCTGGACAATCTTACTACCACGATTGTCATGGTTTCTTTGCTGCGAACGGTCGTTCCATACCGCGACCTTCGTATGCTCTTCACCGGAATCATCATCATTGCTGCCAATGCGGGTGGCGCATGGTCCCCAATAGGAGATGTGACAACCACGATGCTTTGGATCGGAGGACAGGTATCATCCGGATCGATTATCCAGAGCCTCTTTTTGCCAAGTGTAGTCTGTCTCGTGGTGCCACTTATTTTTCTGTCTTTTCGATTAAAGGGAAAGATTGAGGGATTTGAAAAGGAGGCTCCCAAACAACCGATGCACAAAAGTGGCAATACGATGCTCGCTGTCGGTATGGCCGCTTTGATCTGCGTGCCCGTTTTCAAGACCGTCACCCACCTGCCTCCCTTCATGGGTATCCTTCTTGGTCTCGGAGTACTGTGGATCTTCTCTGAATTTCTGAATCCAACCCTCGATGATGCAGAAAGAACGAGGTACTCGGTTGCCGGGGCTCTCTCAAGAATAGACATTCCAAGTGTCTTGTTCTTTTTCGGTATCCTTCTTGCCGTGGGCGCTCTTGAGAGCATTCAATTGCTTGAACACTTCGCGCACAACCTCGATGACCTGATCGGTGATCAACGCGTGATCATCACATTGATCGGCATTGGATCTGCCATTGTGGACAATGTTCCACTGGTTTCTGCCAGCATGGCCATGTATTCAATGGAATCATTTCCTATGGACACCATGATCTGGCACTACCTTGCTTATTGTGCTGGAACTGGCGGGAGCTTGCTCATTATTGGATCGGCAGCAGGTGTAGCCGCCATGGGGATGGAGAAAATCGACTTCTTCTGGTTCCTTAGGAACATCAGCTTTCTTGCCCTGCTGGGATATGGCTCAGGCGCCATTTGTTATCTGTTGATGCAATAAAAAAATCCTGACCGGGATTCGGTCAGGATTCTTGAAGTACTTATTGATGAAGATCAGGCAATAACCGGCTTGTCTGCAGGTTTGTCAAAATCAACAACAAGTGGCGTGGCAATGAAGATGGAAGAGTAGGTACCAATAATGACACCCACGACCATCGCAAATGAGAATCCGCGAAGGGTTTCACCTCCAAAGAACAAGAGAATGATAACAACCATCAACACCGTGCTCGATGTAACAATCGTGCGGCTCAAGGTTCCCGTGATCGCACTATTGAAGATTCTATTCCGTTCGTGGCTTGTACCCAGGTTGGTGTACTCCCTGATCCTGTCAAAAATAATCACCGTATCGTTAATCGAATAACCAATGATGGTAAGGATTGCAGCAACAAACACCTGGTCAATTTCAAGGCTGAAGCCAAACACCCGCACGATGGCGAAGGCGGATACTGTAAAGAGCATGTCATGAATCAACGCCACGATGGCACCGGTGCTAAACTGCCATTTGCGGAACCTCACCAAAATGTAAAGGAAGATGGAGAGGATCGACAAGGCGCCCGCCGTGTACGCTGATCCCTTAATGTCATCAGCAATGGTTGCACCAACCTTCGATGTTGACGGAATCGTAAAGTGTGCATCGTCCAGCTGGCGGTCATTCTCCGTGTACTTCTTGCCGGTCGTCGATTCAAGTCCTTTAATAATGGCTGCCTTCACTTTTTCATCAGCAGCCTCTGACTCATCTTCAACCATGTAGGAAGTTGTAACCTTCATCACATTGCTTCCTCCGTAGTTTTTTACCTCTGTACCGGCGTTTTCAAAACTCTCCGTCAGGTCAGACTTCATTTTTGTTGCTTCAACCGTTTGGCTGAAGGCTACGATATAGGTGCGCCCTCCCTTGAAGTCGACACCCAGATTGAGGCCCTGAACGGCGATCAGGATAAATCCGACGATAATAAAAGCACTGGAAAAAAGGTATGCTCTCTTTCTAAAGGAGATAAAATCAAAGTAGGTGTCTTTTCCAATGCTCCAGGAAATACCTGTCTCAAACGATACCTTCGCTTCATCTCCTTTCCGGATCATCCACTCAACGATAACCCTTGAAATATACACGGCAGAAAAGAACGATGTTCCGATACCAATCATCAACACGATGGCAAATCCTTTGAGGGGGCCGAGGCCAAAGATGAACAGGAACATCCCGGTAAGGAATGTTGTAAGGTTGGAATCGAAAATGGCAGAAAACGCTTTTTCGTATCCAACTTTTACGGCTTCTCTCAGTTTCTTGCCGTGCCGCAGTTCTTCCCTTATTCGTTCGTAGATAAGTACGTTGGCATCAACCGCCATACCCATGGTAAGTACGATACCGGCGATTCCAGGCAGGGTGAGCGCTGCATTGAACTGCGCGAGGATTCCGAGAATAAAGAAAATGTTGAACAGCAGCGCGATGTTCGCTACCCAACCGCCTTTGGCGTAATAAATAATCATGAATATGACCACGAGCCCAAGTCCTGCCGCTGCAGAAATCAAGCCCTGATTTTGCGCAAGCTGACCCAATGAAGGTCCAACGTAGGCCTCTTCCACGATGCGGGTAGGGGCTGGCAAAGAGCCGGCCTTCAGCACATTGGCAAGGTCTTTTGCTTCTTCAAGTTCAAAACTTCCTGTGATCTGCGAGTTTCCATTAGGAATTTCACCTTGAACCGTCGGAGCGGTATACACATAGTTATCGAGAACAATCGCGATGCGGCCTTGAGGAGACTTGGTTGCAGCAGCAGCTGTCACTTTCGCCCACGTCCTTGAGCCTGTCGCATTCATGGTCATACTCACTGCCGGACGGGCATACTGGTCGTAGTCGAGTCGTGCATCATTGATTACTTCACCACCCAACAGTGGTTTTCCACTGCGGCCCAGATTAACAAAGTTCAACCTGAGATCCTCCACACCCGGTGTAAGGTCAGGCTCGGGCTTTACATCCCAAAACCATCCGATGGTCCGGGGCATGTATGTCCGCACATCTTCTCTCTTCATCAACCGGTTGATTTCGGCGGTGTCCTTGATGGCGTACAAGAAAGGGATACCCGGATTGCTCAATGCAAACAGAGGAGAGACATTGAGGTTACGCAACGAATCAAGGCCGTTGTTGGTGGTGTCTGAGGCTGCCTGACTCAACTGTTGCTCCAGTGCTGATTGTACTGAGTCTTTCTTCGCCTCCGTAGCAGGTTTAACTTCCGTGCTATTTTGAGAGGGTTTGCTGGCTTTAGCGGCGTTCTGCTCCTTCACCAGTAGTTGATTGATCCCCATCAGGGCCTGGCTGAGTTGAGTGTCATTGTATTCTACCACTTCCCAGAATTCAAGCCTTGCTACTCCCGACAATAATTTGCGGACGCGCTGAGGATTGTCTGCACCGGGGATTTCTACCTGGATACGACCGCCGCCCTGAAGTCGCTGAATGTTCGGTTGCGAGGTTCCAAACTTGTCGATACGTGTCTTAAGGATGGTAAAAGACCTGTCGAAAGCCCGCTCAATTTCTTCTTTAAGGAATGCAAGCACCGTTGCATCGGAATCGGCGAGGTTGACACGTCCCCTGTTGGCCGTCGAAACGAAAAGCGAGGCAAGGCTTCTGTCACCGCTTGACTCCTTAAACGCGTTGTAAAACAAATCCGCAAAATTTGCGCTGCTGGTTTTATACTGTTCTCTTGCTTTTTGCAGCGCTGCTACAAACGCTGGATCCTGGTTATCTCCACTTAGGCCCCGGATGATTTCAGAGGGTGATACCTCGAGTACCAGGTGCATCCCTCCTTGAAGGTCGAGTCCCTGGCTCAATTCACTTTCCTTCACCTGCTTGTACGTATACTCAATTCCAAAGAGGTTGTACACAGGAAGGTTCCAAATAGAGTCAAGATAGGTTTGCTTCTTGGCGAGGTTGAGAGCACCACTGGCATCAGTGGCATAGTTAATGGCATCCTGCTGCACCCTTCTCGATACAAACGTGAACGAGAGGTAGTAAATACACAACAGGGTTACGATGATGGTCAATATGATGACGACTCCTTTATTACGCATAACAATTACATTTTAATTAATTGGAAAAAATGATGTATGCGTGTCGCTATCACGAAACGCACATGTGAAATCTGGGAAGGACTACGGTGCTTGAGGGGAAATGACAGTTCTCAGGAGCGTCTTGAACAGCGACGCAATGATGGCGGTGCCGGGAACCCGTCGTTCCACTTGCTGATTGTCATCCTTAATGATTTCCTGGAGCACAAATGGATTGACCGTTTCCACCGTACATGCCTGACCTGAGGTCACAGCATCCGAGTGAACGGCAATGATCGTGTCATTGGTTTCGGTCGGCTGTTCTGTCTTGGCTTTTGCTTTTGACAGGAAGCTGGTGGTCTCACACTGGAATGCTGGCGAAACAAGAATAACGACAGCAGCAAGAATGCCTGCTGCAATCATCCAATGCTTGTTATTGATCCTAAGCTTCATATCCAATGAGGGACACAAAGGTATACAATGGCCAATAAGAAGCAATAGTGCGTTCTGGGGTGATTAAAGCAATGATTTTAGGTATCCGGTAAGGACCGTAATGGCTCTTTCCACGCCATGATCGTTGGGTACGATCAGGTCTGCTTTCTCCCTGAGGGGCGCAATCAACTTGTCGTACACTGGCATGACGTGGTGCTCGTATCGATACAACACATCGTCCAGGTCATATCCCCTGTCAATTTTGTCCCTCTTGATCCGGCGGCCAAATTTGACGTGGTCTTTGGCATCAATGAATACTTTGAGATCAAGCTCTGCTGCTATCTCATCAAAATATTGTACGAATAATCCTTCCACCACGATGATGGGTGCTGCCTTAAACAAAAGGATGCGTGGCTCAACAGCCGGATTATTGAATGTGTATTCTTTCTTCTTGACATCCTGACCGGCCTTCAACTGGAGCAAGTCAGCATGAAAAGTAGCACGATCGATAGAGGTCGGGAGGTCAAAGTTCTTGACCTTGTTTTCATCGAGTGGCTGCTGGTCTCTGGGTTTGTAATAGTTATCCTGGGAGATCAGGCACAATTGATCGGTGGTGAACCGGGAAGCAATTCCTTCGAGAAAGAATGTTTTTCCCGAACCACTGCCGCCGGTGATTCCAATCGTATAGGGCTTCTTCAAGATCAGCGCGTTTAACTATCCATGCAAAATGGCAAACAAAAAGGGAAAAGCCCTAACGCTTTCTTAGAAATTCAGCGAGCTTGGCCACTGCCCTTGCCCGGTGACTAATCATGTTCTTTTCGTCCATGGTCATTTCAGCCAGTGTCTGTGTAGATTTCTCGGGCATAAACAGAGGGTCATAGCCAAAGCCGCCGTTTCCACGACCTTCGGTCAGGATTTGCCCTCTTAGTTGACCTTCAAACGACCAATCACCCTCTTGAAGGGCAAGCCAAATAATGGTTCTGAATTGTGCTGCGCGATTGCTTTCACCGGAGAGTTTTTTCAGGAGCAAACGGCTGTTGTCCTGGCTGTCACGTTGCGGCCCCGCGAAGCGAGCGGAGTAAACTCCCGGCTCACCTCCCAATGCATCAACCTCAAGTCCGGTATCATCGGCGAAACAGGCGATCTTGTAGTGCTCGAATACGTATCGTGCTTTTTGGCGGGCGTTGCCCTCCAGGGTATTTTGTGTTTCGGGGAGTTCTTCATGAATTCCCTCCTCCTCCAATGACGTAATGAGAATTTCACCGCCGACGGCGGCTTGTACTTCCTCCAGCTTGTGTCTGTTGTTGGTCGCGAAGCAAAGCTTCATGAAACCAGGCTATACCTAGTTGGTAAATCCGATCAATTCAACCTCAAAAATTACGTTGGTATTGGGCGGTATGGACTTGAACCCAGTTTGTTTGTAAGCCAGGCCTGACGGAAGATAAAATGTTGCCTTGCCGCCCTTGGCAACATACTTGGTAAAAACAATCCTCCAACCTTCAATCAATCCGCTCAGTGGCGTAGCCAAAGGCGAAGGAACTCCAAGGTTATTGGGAACAGACTGATCAAACACTTTTCCATTGAGAAACTTGCCGGTGTAGTTGACCGTCAAGATGCTGGTACCCGATGGATAGGAACTGTTGCCTGTAGTCTCGACAACAATTCGCAAGCCACTTTCATCCTCCGTGGCCGTGATGCCATTCTTGGCGAGATACTTATCTATCGTTTCAATATCCTTTTTCAATTGGTCTTCTGGTGAAAGAACATTGTCTTCACTGCAACCAAAGAAAAGGACAGCCAACAAAACAACTGCAAACTTTTTCATAATCACTCGATTACATGTCTTTAAAATCAACAAGCTCAACCTCAAAAATCAGGTTGGCATTCGGAGGAATACCCGGCTGGCTGCCGATCGTGCCATACCCCAGGGGCGAAGGTACATATAAGGTAGCAGAGGTTCCCTTTGGAAAGAGCTGGAAACATATCTGCCAACCCACAATCAGGTTATTTAGGGGATAGTCAACGGGCTTTTCTGAAGCATCGAAGACAAAACCATTGTCCATCAGTGACCCTTTATACGTGAATTTTACAATACTGGTAAGCACTGGTTTAGGGCCGTTGCCCAGTTTCTTGATAACATACCTCATTCCGGACACATCCTTAATGGCGTTGATTTTCTTTGCTGCCAGATATGCATCGATGGCCACCGTGTCTCTGGAAAGTTGACCTTCCTGCATCTTTCTGGATTGCTCCGCTTGTTTTGCCTGGAGGCCTTGCTGGATTGTCATGACACCACGCTGATCGGTGATATCCTTGACACAAAAAACAAAAGTCACCAGGTCATCTGGTTTTACACTCGGCGGAAGCGGTTCCTCTTTGAACAAAGTCTTGGCCGGGATATCGACAGACACACTATCGCCGATTTTCATCACCCTGAAAGCACTCTCCACGCCCGTCTCGCGCGAAATGGAGGTTTCTGCTCCTACAGGCAGAATCATTGGAAGGTCCTGGATTCTGGTATCACGCCAAATTGAATCTTTGGAATCTTTAATGATCATTGACGTTACAAGGAACTCTCCGGGTTTTGCGTAGTCTCCAGAGCCCCGTGTCAGAACTTTCACCTTCAATCCATTCGGCGCTTCCCTCTCTGTCGTACAAGCAGTGCAAGCAACAACGACAATAATCAACCATTGAAAAATCTTCATCCGCATAACTTTATTTACTATTAAGTGCTGCCTGATATGTCGGCAGTAAATCAAGAAATTTTTTGAGCGCTTCAGACAAAGGGCCTTTAAATGTACCCCCCGATGCATTCATGTGCCCTCCACCTTCAAAGTGCTTCCTGGCAAGCTCATTGACAGAAAAATCACCCAGTGACCGGAATGAGAATTTTATTTCTTCCTTCCTTTCATAGAGCAGAACAGAAAGTTTGATCCCGCGAATGGATAATCCATAATTGACAAGACCTTCGGTGTCGCCTGTCTGGGAACCAAACTGTTTCAACTCCGGCAGGCTCAACGTCATATAAGCGGTATGAAATTCCGGCAGTACGACGAGCTTTTGACTGAGGACGAATCCTGTGAGCTTGAGGCGTTCGATGGAATTGGTATCGTAAACCAGCTTGGCAACCTTACTTGGGTTGGCGCCAAGGCCAACCAGTTCTGATGCAATCAAAAATTCGGTTTGCGTTGTATTGGAATGACGAAAGCCTCCTGTGTCAGTCATGAGCCCTGCATACAGGCAGTTGGCGATGTTGGAATCGATCAAATGCTTCTCTCCCATCTGATCGATCAACTGAAACACCAGGCCAGCTGTGGAGGCCGCTGAGGTTGTCCATTGCTCAAACGAAGCAAATCGTTCAGGCTCCAGGTGATGGTCAATGAGCACTTTTGTCGCCTGTGATCCACGGATGGCGGCTTGCAGGTCTTCGGCACGATTCAGGTTTGAAAAATCAAGGCAAAACAGCACGTCCGCCTTACCGATGGCGTTTTTTGCTTTGTTACCTGGTTCAGGTGTATCCTTTGAAACAGCAATCACCTGGTCGTTGCCCGGCATCCAGGAAAGGAATTCGGGGTAATCAGACGGGGTAATCACCGTGACGCGATGGCCCTTCTTTTTCAAAAACCCGGCCAGGCCAAGGGAAGACCCTAACGCATCAGCGTCTGGCTTGAAGTGCGTCACAATGGCAATGTCCTTTGGTGACGAAAGCAACTGATTAAAGGCCTGGATATTTTCCATTGAAGGGGGCAAAAATAAACAGGAATTAAGGATTAGCGGATGATTTGAGATTTATTCTCCCCTGCAGGGTAAAAAGGTGGATTGGCAGTAACAAATCCTTTGGCTCCCTTCGACGATTCTGCCTTCTTTTTGATAGTTTTGCGCCCGAAAAATTGACTTTTTTCCCCTTGCACAAAGGGCAAATATTGTTCGCATTCAACTCTTAAAAACAACATCCATGTCGACCAACAGAACCTTTACCATGATCAAACCTGATGCTGTATCTGCAGGGAAGAGCGGCGCCATTACCAAGATGATTGAAGAAGCCGGCTTCCGGATCATCGCCATGAAAAAGGTAGCCCTGACTCCAGAGCTTGCTGGTAAATTCTACGCCATTCACAAAGAGCGCCCCTTCTACAAGGAACTGTGCAGCTACATGTCCTCTGGACCGATCATTCCAATGATCCTGGAAAAAACCAACGCCGTCGAAGACTTCCGGAAACTCATTGGGGCAACCGACCCTGCCAAAGCTGCGCCAGGCACCATCAGGGCTCTGTTTGCAAAATCCATCGATGCCAATGCCATCCACGGATCCGACTCCGATGCCAATGCAGACATCGAAGGAAACTTCTTCTTCTCTCAGTTTGAGAGATTTTGAGTTGAGCCAGGGCACGTGACCCGGCGATCCAGTTTCATTATTTGAGCAACAGGTTTTAGACAAAGTCCAGGTATGAAGATCAATCCGCATTACACCGAAAAATTTGAGTCAAGACACAACGGACCTGATCAACGACAGATTGATGAAATGTTGAAGACGGTGAAGGCGCCGTCTTTGGAAAAACTCATCGACGAGACAGTGCCTGCCCAGATACGGCTGAAGAAGAACCTCAACTTACCACCAGCGCAATCGGAAGCGGATTTTCTAAAACACTTCAGGAAGATTGTTTCCAAGAACAAAATCTTCAAATCGTATATCGGCACCGGGTATTATGACACCATCACCCCAGGTGTCATCCTTCGCAATATCCTTGAGAACCCGGGATGGTACACAGCTTACACACCTTACCAGGCTGAAATTGCTCAGGGACGACTGGAGGCCCTTATCAATTTTCAAACCATGGTGATGGACCTCACCGGAATGGAAATTGCCAATGCATCCCTCCTTGATGAAGCAACGGCAGCCGCTGAGGCACTGCATCTGCTCCATGCTTCCAGGAAAGGGGGAAAAAAAGATGCAGTAAAGTTCTTCGTGGATGAAACGTCATTCCCCCAGACCATTGATCTGCTCAAGACCCGGTCGGGACCTCTCGGTGTTGAACTCGTCATTGGAAATCTTGACCGCCTTGACCTGACAGATCCTTCTCTCTTCGCTGTATTCATTCAAAATCCCAATGGCCACGGGGTGGTAGCCGACCATACCAGCCTCATTGCCGCCGCTCATGACCAGGGCATTCATGTTGTGATGGCTACAGACCTGATGAGCCTTTTGTTGATGAAGTCTCCCGGTGAAATGGGAGCAGATATTGCCATCGGTTCATCACAGCGCTTTGGTGTTCCAATGGGTTTCGGCGGACCGCACGCTGCATTCTTCGCGACACACGACGAGTTCAAGCGTCTCATGCCTGGACGCATCATTGGCGCTTCTATCGACGCCAGCGGACATCCTGCCTATCGGATGGCGCTTCAAACGCGTGAACAGCACATTCGTCGTGAAAAGGCAACATCGAACATCTGCACGGCACAGGTACTCTTGTCGGTCATGGCAGGTATGTATGCCGTCTACCATGGACCAGATGGTCTGAAGAAAATCGCAGGAAGAATCCATGGACTAGCCAAAATGCTGGACAATGGTGTTAAAGATCTTGGTCTGGAACAGCGAAATGTCAACTTCTTCGATACACTTGAAATCATTGTCCCCGATGCGACGGCTGTAGAACGTGAGGCCATTGCTCACGAAGTCAACTTCCGGTACTTTGGCAACACGCGGATCGGAATCTCCCTGGACGAAACAACAACAACGGATGACGTCACCGCCATCCTTCATATTCTGGCCTCGGCTACGCGCAAAACTTTTCCAGGTCATGGAATAGAGCCGGAGAGCGTTTCATGGCCAACGTCTCTGATCAGAACATCAGCCTACCTGACACATCCTGTTTTCAACCAGCATCATAGTGAACACGAGATGCTTCGCTACATCAAGAAACTCGAGAATCGCGACCTGTCGATGGTTCATTCCATGATCTCACTGGGATCATGCACGATGAAGCTTAATGCAACTGCCGAGATGATCCCCGTTACGTGGCCTGAGATTGGCCATGTTCATCCCTTTGTTCCGGTCAATCAGGCCAAAGGCTATCATGACATGATCGCCAACCTTGAATCGTGGCTGAAAGAGATTACTGGATTTACCGGTGTATCGCTCCAGCCCAACAGCGGAGCGCAGGGTGAATACGCAGGACTGATGGTAATTCGTGCCTATCATCACGAACGCAAGGATGTGCATCGTAACATCGCACTGATCCCCGCATCAGCACATGGTACAAATCCTGCCAGTGCCGTTATGGCCGGCATGGATGTGATTGTTGTGAAATCCGACAGTGATGGAAAAATCGACGTCGCCGACCTGAAATCAAAGTGCGAGCAATACAAAGACAGTCTTTCATGTCTGATGGTAACGTATCCCTCCACTCACGGTGTGTTTGAAGAGTCCATCGTGGAGATCTGCGAAACCATTCACCGCTGCGGTGGGTTGGTTTACATGGATGGCGCCAACATGAACGCGCAAGTGGGTCTTACTTCACCTGCCAACATTGGCGCAGACGTCTGTCACCTTAATCTGCACAAGACTTTCTGTATTCCTCATGGAGGAGGCGGACCTGGTATGGGCCCGATTTGTGTCAACGACAAACTGAAGCCGTTTCTTCCCGGACACGCCATTGTAAAAACAGGTGGTGACCATGCGATCACCGCTGTCTCTGCGGCCCCCTGGGGAAGCGCCAGCATCCTGGCCATTCCATACGCTTACATTGCCATGATGGGCGGTGACGGACTTACCAAAGCAACCAAGTTGGCCATTCTCAATGCCAATTACATCAAGGATCGCTTGTCTGACCACTATCCCATTCTATATACCGGGACACATGGACGATGTGCCCATGAAATGATCGTCGACTGCAGGGAGTTCAAGAAGGCCGGCATAGAAGTGGAAGACATCGCCAAGCGCCTCATGGATTATGGCTTCCATGCACCGACTGTTTCCTTTCCGGTTGCAGGCACCCTGATGATCGAGCCAACCGAAAGCGAACCCAAAGAAGAGCTTGACAGGTTTTGCGATGCACTGATTCAGATACGCCATGAAATCCGTGAAGTCGAAGACGGAAAAGCTGACAAAACACAAAACGTGCTGAAAAACGCACCACATACTGCCGCTGTCATCACAGCAGACGAGTGGTCGTTGCCATACAGCCGCCAGCAAGCTGCGTATCCGCTGCCATTCGTTCGCGAAGCAAAATTCTGGCCGAGCGTAAGCCGTGTCGACAATGCCTATGGTGATCGAAACCTGGTTTGCAGTTGCTTGCCCATTGAAGATTACGCTCAGGCGTAGTTACCCATTCTACGGTAATTCAATAACATTTTAGTTCGACACTCGTGTAATCCACGGGTGTTACCATTTGCATAGCATGAAACAACTGCAGCTCTTCGCTCTGGCATTAATTTCCGTCACTGCGGTTTGCCAGGATCAAAACAGCATGTCGCCGGATCAAAGGGCGATGATACAGGCGGAGCAGGCCTTCATTGACATGGCCAGGACTCAGAATCGTCGTGATGCGTTTCTCTTCTTTCTTAGTGATAGTGCTGTCACGCAAGGACCCAAGGGACCGATCAAAGGCAAGGAAGCACTTCGGAAGCAGGCGGTCAACAACGACTTGCTGCGATGGCATGTAAGTCGGAGCCTTATCTCATCCTCCGAGGATTTTGGATACAATTCGGGACCGTGGGAATATTTTTCCAGGCGATCAGATGAAAAACCTGGCGGCTATGGTGAGTTCAATTCCATCTGGAAAAAACTTCCAGATGGTACGTGGAAAATTTTGTTGGACATCGGCATTTCCTATCCCGCGCCGGGAAAAGACACATTGCGAACCGTCCTTTCATTCATTGGCGGAAGTCAAAAGGCAAAACGATCGAAAGCCAATGCGAATGAATTGGTATCGATTGAAAACAAATTTCAGTCAGCCTTGAAAACCGACAGGGTCTCTGCTTATCAGGATGTCGTCAGTCCTTACACCCAGCTCATGCACAGTGGTCACGCACCTTATCGAAACCCCGATAGCGTGAATGACTATGTGCAGTATTGTCCTAAAACAACAAACCACGTGATCATGGGTTACGATCAATCAGGCTCAAATGATCTTGGCTACGTTTATGGTGTCGCCGATGTAGCCCTTACTTCAGATGGAAAAACGGTAATCAAGAAAGGGACCTTCGTGCGAATCTGGACAACCTTGCACAGCAAGAATCCTGAAAAGTGGACCTTGGCACTGGACCTTCTCGCCTACTAGCCAATCAACTTTACTTCAATCCATGCTGGTCGATCAGGTAAACCAGTGCTGCCATTGAAGCGGATCCAAGTTCCAACTCACGTTTGTCAACCTTATCAAAGGTATCTTCAGCGGTGTGGTGATAGTTAAAATACCTTTGTGAGTCGGGCAGGTATCCAATGAGGGTGACACCCTGTGGTGCAAGCGGACCAATGTCAGCACCGCCGCCTTCGCTGCTGAAATCAGACAGGCCATAAGGTTCGAGAATGCCCTTCCATCCCTGAATTTTCTTTCGCACAGGATCTGGTGCGCTGATGGTAAAGCCACGTGGAGTAAAGCCGCCACGGTCCGACTCCATCGCAGCAATGTGCTTCTCTCCGTTCTTCAGGGCCAACTCCGCATATTTCTGTCCTCCACGAAGTCCATTTTCTTCATTCATGAACATGACGGCACGGATGGTACGTTTCGGTTTGTAGCCCATGGTCTTGAATATTCTCAATATCTCAATGGATTGAACACAGCCTGCGCCGTCATCATGTGCGCCCTGGCCGAGATCCCATGAATCGAGGTGACCTCCGATGGCGATGATCTCGTTGCTGAATTCTCCGCCCTTGATTTCTCCGATGACATTAAAAGACGGAGCGTCATCCAGAATCTGGCAATGCGTCTCCATATAAAATGTAATACCCTTGTCTTCCTTAAGCAGTCGACTCAACAGGTCGGCGTGCTGTGTGCTGATAGCGATAGCCGGAATCATTGGCACCCCGGTCGCATAACGCATTCCACCTGTATGAGGATAGGACTCAGGGTTGATACCCATCGAACGAACGATCACGCCGGCAGCCCCATACTTGGCTGCTTCTACTGCGCCGCTTCCCCGTTGATTAACGGCGCCGCCGTAAGCCGCGAAAGTCTGCAACTGATTAGGGTCCATGGGTCTGTTGAAGAAAACCAGTTTACCCTGAACATGCTTCTGACCAAGTTGGGCCAGTTCCTCAAAGCTCTTCACTTCAATAACTCCTGCCGAAATTCCCTCTGGACCAGTGCCAACAGAACCACCAAGCGCACAGACGGCGACGTCGACCGTTCCCATTTTCTTTGAATTCAGAATCCTACCAATTTCTGCTTGCCCCCGAACCCAGTGCGGCACCATGACGGGTTGGAGCCACACAGAATCAAAGCCAAAGTCTTCCATGGTATGTCGGCTCCACTCTACGGCTGCTGCCGCTCCTGGTGAACCACTCAATCGTGCGCCAATCTTGTTGCACAAATAATCCAGCATCGCATAGGACTTTCCTTCAGAAAGCGCCTTATCGTAGATTTTCCTGATGGTCGATTCATCACTGGATTGGCTAAATCCAGCCGTAAGAACAAACAACAAAAGAAACAAAGTCGTGTACTTCATATATGGGAATAATTTAAAGATCATTCATGCACCAAGATAGAACTTTCTCCAGGTCGAAATTGTAATCCATACACAAACGGTTAACTTCGTATACAGCAAGAAAGATGGCATTTCTGTTTGATTCATTCAGTGGTTGGAAAAAGTACAGCGAAGAGCAAGGCATGTCGCTTGTTGATGTTGTGCTCGAATACGAGATGGAACAAAAGGGCCGCACAGAAGAAACCATCTGGCAAGGACTTGATACTGCCTGGACGGTGATGAAGGATGCTGTTCGTACGGGTCTGGAAGAAGACATGACCTCCAGGTCGGGCATGATTAATAACGGAGCCAAAAAGGTGTATCGATATCCTACGCCAGTTCTATCGAAAGAATTTCAACAGCTCATTTCGCGGGCACTTGCTGCCAAGGAAGTCAACTCCTGTATGGGACGCATTGTGGCGGCGCCAACAGCAGGTGCCAGCGGAATCATGCCCGGTGTTCTCTACACCTTGCAGGAAATCCATAAAGTTCCGGACAGAAAAATTCTCGAGGCCATGCTGCTGGCTGCCGGTATTGCCCTCATTATGGAGCAGAAGGCATCCATCGCTGGCGCAGTGGGTGGTTGTCAGGCAGAAACAGGAACGGCTGCTGCCATGGGTTCAGGAGCCATTGTCTATTGTCTCGGGGGGAATACTGATCAGATTTTTAATGCGGTTGCCATTACCGTGCAGTGCATGCTGGGTCTCGTTTGCGATCCGGTGGCAGGACTTGTCGAAGTACCTTGTGTTGTGCGAAACGCAAGTGCGGCAGCCATTGCCAATAGCTCTGCGCAAATTGGTCTGGCCAATGTGAGCAGCGTAATCCCGGTTGATGAAGTGATCGAGGCTATGGGAGAAATTGGCGCCAGCATGGAAACGCGCTATAAGGAAACCGCTCTTGGAGGATTGGCTGCTACAACGACGGCTCAGAAGATCGCGAAGAAGGTCCTTATCCGCGACATCGAAATTCTCCCCGACGAAGAAGCTGGTCCATTGGACCGTTGAGCTAGAACTGCGGAGGCAGGTTGTCAAACATCCACTTCATGAACTCCGGGAAATAGTCGCTCCCAAAAAAGTAGATAACGCTGCAAAAGATCACTGACCATGCTGATGCACTCACCAGCATAAAAAAAATGATCTTTTCTTTTGGGCTACCGGAACTTATCGCCACCAGCGTCCCTCCCAGGGGTGTCAGAAATAATGGCGTCAGGAAGGCCACTCCTGTTAGTCCATACTTGCTCCACACACTTGTCATTCGTCGGCTTGCAGGAGTAAATTTCTTTCGATTCTGAAAATACCTGCTCAGCAAATAGGTCCTTAGCCAATCTCCGAAATAGGTGAAGGCAATCACCGTTGTCATCATCCCTGCAATGGTTGCCAGTACCGCTGTAATAAAGTGAAGACCAGATGCGAAGCCAATGGTTGGTCCGAGGATAAATTTTACCATACTGGCAAGAAAAACCGGAATGGCTTTGAGGAATTCTTCCAACATACTAAAGACTACTTGTACATGAAATACTGGCTCGACGCAAGGAAAGCGCGATGAGCATCACCTCCTGAAAATCAACCATGATGTGCTAGTTCGTAGGCTTGCTGATAATGGCGAATGAGTGTCTTCCAGTCAAAGGAAGACGAGTAATTCTCGACATTGTTACGTTGCATGATGCGGTCGCGACGGGTCTGCGTCAGGAACTTGTGCAGGGAGCCCGACAATTGTCTCGCGCTCCAGTCAAAAGTTCGACGGCCTCGTTCAACTACAAACATCCCGTTCTTTTCATAGTCAGGAAAATTACGGGTGAGGTAATCGCCGAATCCCGAGAGGTCGCTGGTAACAGAAGGAACGCCGCTGGCCATACATTCCAATGGTGTATAACCCCAGGGCTCATAGTAACTAGGAAAGACACCTAAATGACAACCTCTGACAAACTGCCCATAATCCATACCAAACAACGGACTCGTCGATGTGATAAAGTCAGGGTGATAAACAATTTTCACTTTGTCTTCGGGGCGGTTGAGCAGGTTGCGGCGGACCAGGAACTGGAGAATCTCATCACTTTCCTCATTCACCAGTTTATGGGTGATCACCATTGGAAGCTTGTTGCTCTTCCAGCTTTGCACCGTTCTTCGATACCGAAGTTTCCAGTAATCGCTGACGAAGTCATTCAGCTCAGGCAGCCGGTTATCCGTATGGGTTGTTGACGCATTGAACAGGGCCCTCCCCACTTCTTTCTCAATAACACTGCACGTCTGTCTGATTTCTTCCATCATCGCCCTCGACTGCAGCACCTCAGGTTTGATGCTGTAGAATTCCCTTTTGGTCACAAAGAACATGACAACGGTCAGGTCGGCCTTTTCAGCTTTGAGTTTTTCGTTGAGCCTCCAGAGGGCTTCAAGGGTGAGATCAAAGCCCTTGTTTCTGTATTCAAATCGGCCAGATGTAAAAAGGTAAATCGTTTTGTCAAGATCAAACGTGTAAGAATGAAAGAAGTGGCCCATCACAAACTCATGGATCTCCTTCTTGTAAAGCGCATGCAGGTTTTGAAACTCATGCAGCGCCTCGAATCGCTCAATGTTCAATCCATTGGGAACGATGACATCGGGCTTTCTCCCAAGCAAATGCTTGCATTCCCGGGCTGTAACATCACTCACCGTAGTGAACACATCGCAATGCTGAGCACATTTGAATTCGATCACTTCTTCCGTAACAATGCCGAATTTCCTCGCCTCCACTTCCCTGTCAAAGAATGGCAGGTGCGCATAAAACAGCGGAGAATTGATCGCAAGATGTCTGCCTAATTGTGTTGCGTGTGTGGTGAAAATGGTTTTCACCGGCATTTTTTCTCGTTTGATATCCAGAATAGGAAGTCCTGCCATCCACTCATGGAAATGAGCGAGAATGTGCTGTCCTTTTCCGGAAACTTTTACCAACTCATCAATAAACAATTTGGTCAGGTATCCGAATGCCACTACCTGATTAACCAGAGGGTGTGCGTCCGGAGTGCTCACACCATGATTCTTCCACAACAGGTACTTGATCACACTCAAAGCCTTGGCCTCAATGACATTGGGATTCAATAGCACAACTTTCGGCTTGCCCGTGATCAGCCACTCGGCATAATGAACATCATATCCTCGTTTCCGCAGATTGGCCGCCGCCTGTCCAAACACATCCTGAACGTCATTCAGTGGTTCGAGTTCGGAATGAATATTCTTGCCCATGTACGGACCGATCATGCAAAATGGCCCGTTGACATACTCCGCCATCGTTGGTGCCTTCGAACGAATGACTGTATAAATTCCGCCGACTTGATTACACACCTCCCACGCCACTTCAACAAGTGTCGACTTGGGGAATCCGGCAGTTGACTTGGCTTTAGACATATTTTCTAAAAGCTACATCCTATTTCCAAGACAATCAAAAATTGAATGGCGCAGAGCTGAACAGGTCAAAATGACCGAAAAAGCAACTTTCTACCCTTGCCAACAAGACAAAATTTCCTGAATCAACGTCAACAAATTCGTGGCGGACATTTTGAGAAGTCGTGAGCGGAGGAATAACGGCAGATGAACTTTGAAAAATTCACTATAAAATCTCAGGAGGCGCTGCAAAAAGCAGCCGAAATCGCCATGACATCTGAGCAGCAAGCGATTGAACCTGCACACCTGCTCAAAGCCCTTCTTGACACCGATGAACATGTGCTTGGGTACCTGATGGCCAAGTTGAATGTGAGCCGTCCGATGCTGGATACCCGGCTGGGTGATTTGCTCGGATCCTATCCAAAAGTGTCGGGCTCTAAACCTTACCTATCGGCAGCCTCTAACCAGGTCTTGCAACAGTCTGAAAAAGAACTTCGCCCCTTCAACGACGAATTCATATCCGTTGAACACTTGTTGCTGGCTCTGCTGGCGTCGAAAGACAAGACGGCTGGCATACTTAAGGATGCTGGTTTTGTTCGTCAGGCCTTGATGAAGGCCATCGAGGCCCTTCGGGGTGACTCACGGGTGACCGATCAGAATGCTGAAGGAAAGTACAAATCCCTCGAGCGGTATTCCCGCAACCTCAACGCGATGGCCAAAGAGGGAAAAATCGATCCGGTCATCGGCCGCGACGAGGAAATCAGGCGGGTTCTTCAGATACTCGCGCGACGGACAAAGAACAATCCTATTCTTCTTGGTGAACCTGGCGTAGGAAAGACGGCCATTGTGGAGGGTCTTGCGCAACGCATCGTTAATGGCGACGTACCAGAAAATCTGAAGGACAAGGTTCTCGTATCCCTCGACATGGGCTTGCTCGTTGCCGGCGCCAAGTACAAGGGAGAATTCGAAGAACGTCTTAAATCAGTCATCAAAGAGGTGACCGATTCCAATGGCCAGATCATTCTCTTCATTGATGAGATTCACACATTGATAGGCGCCGGTGGCGGAGAAGGAGCCATGGACGCAGCCAACCTGCTGAAGCCTGCGCTCGCCCGCGGTGAATTGCATGCTATTGGTGCAACGACACTTAAGGAGTATCAAAAGTATATTGAGAAAGACAAGGCGTTGGAACGCCGATTCCAAGCTGTCTATGTCGATGAACCGTCAACGGAAGATTCTATTTCTATCCTGCGAGGAATCAAAGATAAATACGAACTACACCACGGTGTACGCATCAAGGACGATGCAGTCATTGCCGCGGTAGAACTGTCTCATCGATACATTTCTGATCGCTTCCTTCCTGATAAGGCGATTGATCTCATGGACGAGGCCGCATCGAAATTAAGGATCGAGATGAATTCAATGCCCGAGGAGCTTGACGAACTCAATCGAAAAATTATGCAGCTGGAGATTGAGCGCGAAGCCATCAGGCGGGAGAAGGATCGTGATAAAGAGGCCGCATTGAGCAAGGAGATTGCTGACCTTTCTGCAAGCCGCAATACCCTAAAGGCAAGGTGGGAAAGT
>JAEUUD010000089.1 GCA_016787625.1 Cyclobacteriaceae bacterium | reverse complement strand
CGTTGTCGTCAGTCCGGCATCAATCCCGAAGCGAACGAAGATGGTCTTCTTGTCATCTTCTGTGCTTCCATTCCATCTCATGTTATCATAGATGCCCCAGTTTCGCACGATCGGTGAAAATGTCTTGCTCACGGAGACAGCGGCGCCACTCTCCAGCAAATCATGACGAATGGCCTGGTAGTTCTTTAGCACATCACCCTGTGTGAAGTTGTATGCCAGGTTGTTCTTGTCCCAACCCATATCGCGGTTCTCGGCGAGGTCCACCTGTTCTTTCACGAAGATCGTACAGATGATGAGCGTGACAGCAAAAGTGAATTGCAGCACTACAAGCACTTTACGAGGAGCCACCATGGAGTTAACTTTCATGAACGCTCCTTTCAATACGCTTGCCGGCTGGAATGAAGAAAGGAAGAAAGCGGGATAACTTCCCGCCAGCAGTCCTGTGATGAGAATAAACCCTGCAGCCGCCAGCCAGTACAAAGGATTTCCATACTTAATGGCCAGTGGTGTACCAACGACTTCTGAGAACATCGGGAGCGTGAGTTGCACCACGGCCACGGCGATAGCAAAGGCCGCGATTGCGATCAGCGTGCTCTCCCCGATGAATTGTACAACAAGCGTGCGCCGGGCAGCACCAACGACTTTCCGGATGCCTACTTCCCTCCCGCGCTTCTCGCTGCGTGCCGTACTGAGGTTCATAAAATTAATGCAGGCCACAGCAAGGATGATCACCGCTACCCAGGCAAGCATGGTCACGATCTCGATCCTCCCTCCTGTCAGCAAACCGTTTTCGGCACGGGAGTACAAGTGAATTTTTGTCAACGGCTGTGCAAGGAACTCGCGCGTGACGGAAGGATCGCTGCTCTTTCGCTTGGCAAGATCCAGAACGTTCTCACCAAACGCTTTTCCGTCGACCCCATCTTTCAGCAAGGCAAAAGTGCACGTGTTGCTCCAGGTCCATTGTTCGTTGCCGGTCCATCCCAGCCGCTGCTGGTAGTTCCATGGCAGTAGAAACTCGAATTCAAAAAAAGTATTCTTGGGCTGATCTTTAACAACACCGGTAACGGTAAACTGGTCGCGGTTTTCCACGAGCACCGGCTTGCCGATAGGATCTTCATTTCCAAACAGCCGCTTGGCCAGGCTCTCGGTCAGGATGACACTGAAGTCGTCTTTGAATTCCGCCTTGCGGCCATCCACGGAAGTGAAATCAAACATGCTCAGCAACGCCGGGTCGCCGAATGCCCCGCCGATGTTCTGCTTGTTCTCACCATTGGTGAGGAGAAAAAATACCGTGGTTATCCTCGAATGATTCTCTACCTCGCTGAACGACTGCGTAAGTTCCGGACCGAGCAGTGAAGTCGTGAATCCCCACACATTGGGACCGTTGTTGCCCACGTCGCGGCTGTACATCCGGTAGATGCGATCGGATTTTGTGTGAAAGCCATCCCAGCTGAATTCATGCTGTACCCACAGCAGGATCAATATGGCCGAGGCCATGCCCACAGCAAGCCCGCTGATATTGATCAATGAAAAGCCGCGGTTCCGAAGGAGGTTCCGGATGGCGATCTTGAGGAAGTTGGTGAGCATGGGCTTAGGCAGTTGTTGCGCACAGGTCTATGGCAATGAAAGTGCCAGTGAGTGCAAGCGTGTATTTCAGGGTCCCAAGGCCACCTCGCCGTTCAATTGTGAACAGTGTTGACCGCTCATGGGTAATCGACCCACGATAAAGCGACCCACCGATTTACCGGTTTCTCAGTTCGCTCCTATCGCGGTCCGATAGATCTTGAAAACGTTAACCCCAACCTGCCCGTAAAGGATAAACAGGTCGTCGCCGACTATCGTCATGCCGTAAACGGTCTTGTTGGCTGTAAAGTCGAGTGTGCAAGGAATAAACGTGAAAGACTGGGTGCGTGTGTTAAATACGCCAAACACAGTCTCGATCACCGTCAAAGCCGGATCGGGGTTGGTTATGTAACGCTGTCCTGCCAAATAAATCAAATGACGGTAACGCGCTGCGAATGTTCTGTTAATGGGAGTTGGCAGTTTGAGGGTCTGCGTTTCACCGGACGCCATATCATGCACGAAAATGTCATCCTCACCCACATCCGGTGTAGGTACGAATGCCTGCCTTCCACCAAAAACGTACAGCTTGCCATCGACAATCTCTCCATGTGCCCAATACCGAGGCTCAGGGAGGACTCCAACCTGGATAAGCTGACCTGAAATCTGGTCGTGCCTGTAAATCTTATCCGCATTTGGGGCGGTGGAACCAGGAGCACCGATCGGGAAGTTAAGGTCTCCTCCGAACAGGAACACATTATCGTTCACCACCGTGGAACCGTACCGGGTAATGACCAGGTTGTGCGGAACAGAAACGGGATCGCTGGTAAGGTCGAGTGAATAGGTATTGACAACGGTCGCTCCCACTACTTTTAGCTCATCGTTGATAATATGCAGCTCCTTGGTCACAAAATCTGTGCTGATGACGTCGTGCGCGGTAAAAGCCCCGTCATCGATATCATACCGAATCACCCTTTCCATGTTTACACCTGGGGTTACGTTGAAGGCCTTGTAGGCGAAGTAGAGTGAATTCGATGCCATCGAGCCTATGAATCCTGCCGCCTGCTCCAGCCCAATTGCTGTGCCGGTGATTTCAGAAAGGAACTCGAATTCCAGCGTAGCAGGAACAAAGGTTGTCTCGGGTTCCGGCACCAGGTTGAAACTGAAGCGGTGAGGTCCCATTTGATATTCAAAAGATATCTGCTTGTCTGTTATCAGTGAGATGTCCAGGTTTGGATCGTCCGATGTGATTGTGCCATTCGAATTGAGTGTCAAGGTTATGGTGTGACCTGAGAGGTAATAGTCGAGCAGAGCGTCCTCGGCCGTTGTGGCACTCGCCCTGATTTGGTTTCTGATTTGCCACTTCAACTGGACAACGTTCGGGGTCGATGGGTCAGCCATGAATACAAATTCATCGTCATTGACATTGGCCAGGTTGGTAATCGAGAACCCATCCGTTGGCGTGGGCGAGAGACCGGCGTCTCCTATTTTCCAGGATTTTGCGTTCCCCGAGGTTAGCTGATTCAGCATCACCTGTGTTGGTGGCTCCTCATTTTGGCATCCTGCCAAACCTGCCAGGATCAAGACGATTGCAAGCTTCTTCATGTGACTCAGTCTAAGTTAATCTAAGTTAATAGTTTGCCTTATATTATCTGAATTTCATGGTCTAGGGCCTATGGCGCTCAAGCTGGAATGTCAGGGGAAGGGAGAACTTGCGGGGAACGGGCTTGCCATCGATAGTTGCCGGTTTCAAGGCGGGCATATTCTTTGCCTTCAGCATCGATCGCCAGGCCAAGCGAATTCAATAGGGTGACTTGCTCGATCTGACACTTGCTCGTCAAAAATGTAACACTAACAAGACCCTCGAGGGAATCGCGGACTGCTTCTTCCGGGTACTTCCGCTCACTGCTAAAATACTTGTACAAATGTAGGCAGTAAGCGGTAAGTAGTTAGTGGTGGATTCGTGCCGATCACCGATTACAGGCCACGGACTACCTTTTCATTGTCTCGAGGCTTTTATCCCCCTTCACAAGCCCACCCTTCTTACGCAAGTATTGGTCAAACCAACCAATGGTTCGGTCGCCAACGTTCTGGATGAACTTGGGTTCTACAAAACCGTGAGGTTGACGTGGATAAGTAACCATCTCTGTAGGAACACCTCTGCGTTGCAGTGCCCGGTGCAATTGAAAACCCTGCTCCGGAGGCACGCGATCGTCGGCCATGCCATGAATCACCAGCGTCGGTGTTACCACGCTCTTGATATTGTACATGGCGCTGTGCTTGGCATAAACATCCGGGTCATCCCAGAATTCCTTGTCAAAATAGCTGGGGAGAAAATCTGGTATATCCGCTGTGCCGTTGAAGCTCATGAGGTTGGTGACGGGTGCACCGGCCATGGCTGCTTTGAAACGGTTTGTCTTCGTGATCACCATGCTCGTCATGTAACCGCCGTAGCTCCAGCCGGTGATGACCAGACTGTCGGGATGGACCACACCATCGGCAATCAGTTTGTCAACGCCGCCCATGAGGTCATCATAGTCCGTGAATCCCCAGTCCCTGTGGTTGGCCTGGCGAAACTCGGCGCCATAGCCACTGCTTCCACGTGGGTTTGCACGGAGCACCACATACCCTTTCGCCGCGAAGGCCTGGATTGGATAAGGGCTCGATTGTCCGGTGTACGTTTCCGTGAATACGCCGGCAGGGCCGCCGTGGACGTTGAGGATCATCGGATACTTCTTCCCTTTCTGATAGCCGTGAGGATAGGTGACAATTCCTTCCACTGTGTACTTATTGTCTTTTGATTTCCAGCTACTTATCTCTGATTTGGCAACTGATTGATTAGCCATAAAATCACCATGGACATTCGTCACGCGTTTGCCGGTCATGTTGGCTGCGGATGCGATGTACACCTCGGCTGGCGTCTCGGCATCCTGAAAGATGTAGGCAAAGTCGCCCTTGCGGTTCATCGCGAGAGCGCCCAATAGTCCTTTCGTATGGGTAGATATTTTCTTCGGCTTGCTGCCGTCAATGCCTGTGTAGTACACGTGATTGGTCGTGTGGTACGATTCAGCATAGTAGATGCCTTTCCCGTCAGCACTCCATGAATAAGCGCCGAGTGATTCGTCATAGCTGGGTGCGAGATCCGTTGCCTTCCCTCCCGCTGCCGGTATTACCCGAAAGGTGACACGGCTTGCCCATCGTACTTCGCCCTTGGTGGTGGTATAACAAATGCTCTTGCCATCCGGCGACCATAGTGGACCGCCGTCGAGGCCTGTTGCTTTAACGAGCGGTTTCATGGCGCCGCCATTCACCGAAATGGTGCCGATATCGGATGTCGTCCAGGCATTGGCCCAACTGCCGTCCTGATACGTAAACGCCAGCGTCTGTCCATCAGGCGACCAGGCCATGTCGGTCACGTGCCATGGGCCATTGGTGAGCTGTTTCACAGGATATTTTCCTTTCGCATCCTTTGTCAAACTCACCACGAAGAGCTGGGCATTGTCAAAGTTGTCGACCACCTGCCAGTCCGTTTTTTCTTTGCGGTCCTTCTTGATGCGAACGGCTGCGGAGTCATTCATCCGGAAGGCAATGTTCTTGCCGTCAGGGCTCCATGCGTAGTCAACGATACCGTCGGTGACATCCGTGAGGCGTTCCGCTTCTCCACCCATCAGTCGCACACGATAGATCTGATTGACTCCTTCGGTTTCACGCGCTGACCGGAACGACAAGTAGCGGCCATCAGGTGAGAAGCCCGGTGACGTGCACGACTTGTCGCCAAAGGTCCACTGGTCGGCTTGCCCGTCGGGCGTTGTCACCCAGATGTGCGTGAGAAAGTCTGACTGATCAGACGTCATGCGGGGATCGGCGACTGTGAAGGCGATGTGCTTGCCGTCTTCAGCGATGGTAACACCGCCGAGGCGTTTGTAACTCATCATGTTGGAAGGCGTCCACGCGGATTGCGCAAAGGCAACCGTGGTAAGGGTCATAAAGACGAGGGTAACCAGTTTTTTCATGGTGTGAAGATTTTATGGAAAGAAAGGAAACTAGGTAAAAGCATGCCCGCGAGCAAACGGATTTACACCGTTGGCCCGTACAGACCTGGCCTATTGTTTCTTAAAGGCCAGGTTCCTCACCCGCCCATTGGATGCCTTGAACCCTGTCACTTTGCCTCCCCTGTCGCGAACGAATACCAGGTCACCAAGGAATCGTGTCTCGAAAGTGTCAGGTGCCTTGGGGATGATGTTGAGGTCATCATGGCGCTGGTGCTTACCGCGAATCGTATCCTTCTCTACAACCAGGGTGTAGCTTGTCATCAATTCATCACTGTAGAACGTTCCGGTATAGTCGGCAAGTTTGACACTGCTCTTATCGAACTTTTTCTCAGGCTCTTGAGATGGCGCTGGCGCCGGAGGTGGCGGCAGTGGTTTTTCAGGTTCAAGTTCTTTTGCCAGGAGGATGTCGCCCAGGGCGTTGGCAAAACCTCCTGGATTGAATGACGCGAGGTTGCTGAACACAGAAATGCTGGCATGCTGGTCGGGGTATCTCAGCAAATACGTCCGGTATCCTGCGTCACCACCGCCGTGGGCTGCAACATTCAGGCCTCGGTACTTCGTCACATCCTGTCCAAACGCATAGTTTGATGTATCGCCATTGCTGAGCACGAACTTCTGGTTCATCATGGCCATCACGTTGGCGTTACCCACCGTCATTGTCTCAAAATTGATTGCCCACAACGTGAGGTCTTCCACGGTTGTGAATAAACTGGTTGCTCCTGCATTGGCATAGCTCAGCACACTTTTCTTGTAACCTTCAGGACTGAGAAAATAGGAATACGCCCTGTCTTCCACTATACGCTGATGATCGACGTAGAACTGTGTGCTCTTCATACCAAGAGGTTCAAACATGTTTTTCCTGGTCCAATCCTGGAACGTCTCGCCGGTAACCCGACTCACGATCTCTGCCATGAGTGTAAATCCGGTGTTACAGTACAGCCATTCATCACCGGGTTTGAAGTTCAGCTCTTTCTGACGGCTGATCATCCGCATGATCTGCTTTTGTGTAATGACGTCGTCCATGCGCCAGCCCGCCATCGTCAGCAGGTTCCACTGATCGCGTAGTCCGCTGGTATGATGAACCAGATGGTTGATGGTGATCACACTGCCAAAATCATTGAGTTCGGGGATGTACTTGCGGATATCGTCGTCTATCGAAATCTTTCCCTGGTCGGCCAGCATGGCGATGGCAAAGGCGGTGAACTGCTTGGAGACGGAGGCGATATGAAAGATGGTGCCCGGTGTATTTTTTCTGTTGCTTTCCAGGTCGGCATATCCGTAGCCTTTCGAAAAAATGATCTTGCCGTCTTTTTGTACCGCTACCGTCGCGCCAGGAGTCACGTCGGCGTCGCTCATGTAACGTGCCATGATCTGATCGGCCCGTCCCTCGAGGTCGGTGGCGACAAAGTCAGCATACTTGACCACGAGGGTATAGTTGCCGGCTTGTTCTTCGAATGGCTCTATCACCACTTTGTAGACACCAGCAGCCCTGGTGGTGAAGTAGAATGGCTCGTGTCCGCGATCCGGACCATCAAAGTTGGCTATCCTCGCCTTGTCGGGACCAAACACTTTGGCAGCGAGGTCAAAATTGATCTGGTCGGCAAAGCCATAGACATATACGCCGCTGTCAAGGTCAAGCCGGAAGGTGTCGGCGGCATGCTGCTTAAGACTCGTCACCGGAGTGGGCTCTCCTATTTTGAGAGTAGACGTTTCAGGTCTGATGGCGATCCTGGTTGTTTTCTTTTCAGCACAGGCACATGCCAGCACGAGGATCAGACAAATCGATATTCTGGACATTGGACTTTGGTTTGTTAAATGAAACGATTTCCTGTCGAATCACAGCGAACTTCCTCATGAACTTCTTTTCGTCAGCAACATCCTTCCGTTCGTCAAGGATATCACTGTGCGGAGCCGGACATTGCGTACATTCATTTCATAACCCGCCTTATATGAAATCCAATCCGCTCCCTACGCTGCTCAGCGCAGCAAGCCTCTGTATCGTCCTGTTTGTTGCTGCCAACAGTTCCGACGGCCATTTCAACAAGGTGACTGTCCGTGAGTTTGAGCTCGTCGATGGCACGAACACCAGCCGGGTGTCGATCAAGGTCGAAGACACCGGAGAAGTGGTTTTCAGATTACGCGACCAGAAGGGAGCGATACGGGTCAAACTGGATGGACATACCGATGGGTCAGGCCTTGTGCTGCTCGATCAGGATACCAACCCCGGTGTTCACATGCTGTCAGGGACTAACGGTGTCAAACTTACCCTGACCGGGCCCGACGGCAATAAGCGCGTGTACTAGCAATGTCTGTTTAGTAACACCAAATTCACTTAATTTTGGCTCGATCTTATAAACGACCTGAGCCTGAACGCATTTTTCAAGTACCTCCTGGGTGTCAACCGGTTTGTCCTCTCACCCAGAGAATATAAAAGGGTCATCCTCACCGGCCAGCTCAACATGATCTTCATGGTGGCGTTGCTTGCCTTCACCGTCATGGATGTGATCGGAGGGTATACATACCCACTCCCCTTCAACATTGCGGCCCTCATGCTGGCATTGGTGGTATTCTTACTCAACCGCAAAGGTTACTTCCTCACTGCGCGCTTCCTGTTGGCTCTTATTGTTAATGTGATTACGCTGTACTTCACTGCCGTTCTCGACCGCGACATGGGCCTGTTCATGTTTGCCATTTGTATCAATGTCGGCACACTTGCAGCCTTTGGGTTCGAGAACGTAAAAACCGCGCTGGCCATGGTTGGTGTTTCTACCCTGGGGTTTCTTTTTGCTATGTTTCACAATTTCCAACGACTAGACCCTGCCGACCTTGCCAATCCTCACTTTACCGAACGTAATCTGTTGTTCGGATTCCTCATTGCCGGCACCGCTTCCGTTATGGTAGTTTATTATCTCTTGCAGTCGAATCACCATTTCGAAACTTCCCTGATAAGGAAAGAAGCGTTCATCGACGAGCGCAACCGTGAACTGGTGCTGGTCAACAACGAGCTCGACAAGTTTTTCTATAGCGCGTCCCATGACTTGCGCGCTCCGCTCACCTCGATGCAGGGATTGCTTGACCTGATGGATCAGTCGAATGATCCCGCCGAGCACAAGGAATACACCAAGCTCCTTCGGGGACGCGTGGAAAATCTGGAGCAGTTTGTCCGTACAATCACCGCATATTCCGCCAATGCCAAGGCAGAAGTACAGTGCCAGCAGGTGGTCCTGCGCTCCATTATCCGTGAAGCGCTTGAGCACGTCAGGTTCTATCCCAATGCATCGTCCATCGACATTCAGCTCGACATACCGCATACGCTGGAGATCGTCTCTGACCCCACCCGACTACAGATCATTTTCGGCAACCTGCTCGCCAACGCCATCAAGTATCACGACTTCACCAAGGCAAACCCGTTCATCGCCATCCGTCAGGAAGCGGAGCCTGGTGCGATGCGCATCACCATCGAGGACAATGGCAGCGGTATTCCGGAAGATGTGCTCCCAAGAATCTTCGACATGTTCTACCGGGGTCATCGCTCATCACAAGGGTCCGGCCTTGGACTGTACATCGTCCGCGAGGCCCTTGACAAGCTGAAGGGAAAAATAGACGTGGAATCGACCTACGGGCAGGGCACCAAATTTACCGTGACCTTGCCGTCAACGATAGCAAACAACTAAGGTCTTCGACGCGACCTTCACCGATCCTGAATACTCCTTCGTCGAAGTACCATCTGCCGTACTCCCGTCATAGCTGACTTTCCATCGGGTGGCCGGAGGCAACGAAAGGGTTGCGGTTGTACTGTTGGTATTGGCAATCACAAGAATGTCCTTCCACTGATCCTCTGAGACTGAACCATCGAGGGTGTACGCAATGACACCAGAAGGCGTTGGAAGGAAACTGAGATGATCCCTTACCTGTGAGGCCGTCGGCATCGTAAATGATGGGTGAGCGCGGCGTTGCGCAATCAATGACTTATAATGTTCGACTATCCTCTTGTACCTGGATTTCCACGTCCAGTCAATCGCGTTGATGCTGTCCGGCTTGTTGTAAGAATTGTGATCTCCTTTTTTGGTTCTCATCATCTCTTCGCCGGCGTGGATAAATGGAATGCCCTGTGAAGTCAACACGACACCATTGGCCAGCAGGTCCATCTTTTCCAGGTCTGACGGAGAGAAGTTTCCCTTACCGGAAATCCTGAGCTTGTCGGCCAGTGTGTGATTATCATGACAGCTGACATAGTTGATACACTGCCAGGGCTCACGCGCCCAGGGGTTTTTGGAATAGTTGACTTCCGGATAGTTGACCTGAGGGTGTTGAACAGCGCCAACGATTCCAAACTTTACACTCATGGCCGCGCCGGGACTACCGTTGACGAATCCTGTTGAAAGTTCATCAAAGACAGACCCCTTCAGCCCGTCACGCAACTCGTCGCTGAATGCCGCTACCCGGTCGACCCTGGTCATATTGGCTTTCAACGCACGAAGGCTGTCGGGAAGAGGGCTCCCTCCTGCTGTCCAGCCTTCTCCATAAAAAATGAGCGATGGTTCTGCCGCCATCAGTTCTGCTGTGAGTTCATTCATGGTTTGTATGTCATGGATGCCCATGAGGTCGAAGCGAAATCCGTCGATGTGATATTCTTTCACCCACCATAAACAAGATTCAATCATGAATTTCCGCATCATGGTGCGTTCCGATGCCGTTTCATTGCCGCAGGCAGCCGCATCCGACCAGGAGCCGTCGGGCTTATGGCGATAGTAATATCCCGGCACTTCAAGATTGAAATTCGATTTTTCCGTTTCTCCCGTGTGGTTATAGACTACATCCATCACCACGCGTATGCCTGACGCATGCAGCGCCTGCACCATCTGCTTGAATTCGCGGATACGAATAACAGGGTTGTAAGGATCAGTGGCATATGAACCTTCAGGCACATTATAGTTTTGCGGATCATAACCCCAGTTGAACTGAGGTGAATCGAGCTTCGTCTCATTGACGGTGCGAAAGTCAAAAGCGGGCAAAAGGTGAACATGTGTGATGCCAAGTTCGCTAAGGTGATCGAGACCGGTAGCCTCGCCGGCTGGATTGCGTGTGAGTCGCTCGGTCAGGCCAAGGTACTTACCCGGATACCTGCTTCCGGCACTTGGATGGATGGTATAATCACGGATGTGCATCTCGTAGAGCACCGCTTCGTGAAAGCTGACTGTGTTCGGACGCCGATCATCGGCCCAGCCTTCCGGATGAGTCACATTCCAGTCGATGATGGCAGCGCGTCTTCCGTTCACTCCGGTTGCCTTGGCGTAAATGCCAGGCGTCTCATCGAGCGTGAGGCTATCTGTCTCTACCTGAAAGGTGTAGAAAAGTCCATTGAGGTCTTTGGCTACACGTGCTTGCCACAGGCCATTCTCCTGACTGTCCATGTTCACCGTTTCAATGCGGTTGTCTCCGGTACCACTCCGGTAGAGATGAACAACAACATTTTTCGCAACGGGCGACCAAAGTCTGAATGTACTGGCCGCGGGAGTATAGGTTAGTCCAAGGTCCTTGCCTTGATAGGCGGGATATTCATGATAGCCGCCATATTGCGCCTGCTTTTCCCTGCATGACATGGCGACGAAGAGCGATATGCAAAGAAGGGTCCACTTGTTCATGACGATCAGGAAAATTCA
>JAEUUD010000088.1 GCA_016787625.1 Cyclobacteriaceae bacterium | reverse complement strand
TTCCCTGCACACAACACCCCAGTTGCGGAGCCGGAGAGACTAATCGAGCTGCAAAAAGCTTTTGCGAGTGTTCGAAGCGGAGAGGCCAAAGGTGTGGAACAGTCAGCGTCCAACCACCCCAACGACAAGAAGGCGGTAAAATTTGAGTTTGAACATTTCAGCTTTTTGATCCGGAAAGATGCGTTGAAGTGAGGATGTGGGCTAAGTGCCTAAGTGTCTAAGTGTCTAAGTGAAGAATACAGAATCTAGAAGCTAGAAGCTGGAATCTAGAAGCTAGAAGCTGGAAGCCAGAAATTGGAATTTCTCATTTCTAATTTTTAACTCTTACCTCTTAGTTCTTAGCTCCTCAAGCCATTGTCGAAGACCACCGACCTACCGATTACCGATTACCGATTACCGACTACCGACTTCCTGAACGCTCGCAACCGCCTTCACTTCCTCCGGCTTCTTCTCCTCCTTCACTTCAGGAGTAACGGCAGGTAGCTTTTCGCCGATCGTGGATTTGTGAATGCCGAAGAGCCGGTAGGCCAGCAGCTTTCCAGCCATGTCCATCTCTCCTTCTTCAACACGCAACGTACCTGTCTGGAGAATCCTTACGTTGTTCTCTACGCGGTAGCCGATCTCCATCGCTTTGCCTTTGGGCTCAAACGTGATCGTCACCAGTGGAACATCCTTTGACCCGGAGAAGTCCAGCCGGCAGTTCTCAAGATCGTCGAGGATGCCTTCATTACGTGCTCCCTTGACAGCCAGCCTGAATTCCATCGTCAGGTTGGAGAAGGGAACAAGCTGCGGATAAAGTTCATACATACGCTGGACGAAGCGCTCCCGGTCGCTGCCGCCGCTGGCCTCAGCGAGACCCTCATAGGTACGGGCATACAAAAGGCGCTGGTACGGATCATCGCGATCGGATCCCTGCAGCACCTGGTTGAAATAGTCGATGGCTTTGCTGTCTTTTCCTTCGGCCAGATAAAGTTTGCCAAGGAAATACCTGAAGTACTTTTTGAGGCGCGGCCGCTTGTCGGTGGCCAACAGTTTTTCATAGATATCGATGAAGTACTCGTTGCCGAAACCGTCGATCACGGCCCACACTTCATCAAAAGTCATGAGGTTCTCCGGTGAGAAAACGGAGTAGATCACCTGTTCACGCTCAGGGTTTTCTGCGACCATGGAGGCAATCATCATTTTGTGATGACGGATTTCCAGTGTGTACTTCACCCAACGGTACCAGTTGACAGGGTTAAGCCAGAAGTACCACTCCTGGTGCTCAAACCAGTACTCCTTTTTAAACTGCAGTTGGTTGGCGTAGTTCAGCGCAGCCACCGACATGTTGTATTGCTCCTGGCCCCACGTCGTGCCGATGTGCAGCTCCTGAAAGCGTGCAGCCTTGTTGTTGCGCTCCTGACTTTCGGCCGTGAGTCCTTCATAATGCTGTGCCCTCGCCAGTCCGATGCAGTGCCACCCGTAGCCGGGAGTACTCCCCTGTTTTTTCAGCACGTCAGAGAGCAACGAGTCGGCGCGGTCGGGCTGACCTCTGTAGGTGGCCAGCGTACCACGCATGTAGTAGTACTCCTTGGTTGTCTTCTCCGGACTCTGCTCCCGATCTTCAGCCTCCTGAAAGAACAGCTCCGCTTCTTCAAATTCTCCCATGGCCAGTTTGAATTCCGCGTAGTTGTTGCTAGAGTATGCGCCATTCTGGATGAGCAAGTCATAATACATACTGGCTGAGTCGATGTCCAGGAGGTAGTCGTGGATCATGGCCTTGTAGTGAAATGTACTCAGGTATTGGCGGTTGAGCATGTTAGGATCAAAGAGGCCGTTGTTCATGGGGAAATCCTGACGGATCTTCAGGATGGCGGAGTCAAGACATTTGTTGGCCGCGGCGACGTTTTCTTTAACCGAATTCTTAAGGAATGGAAATCGTTTGGACGTGTACATCCTGTTGCGATGGTAGAGCCACGCCATGGTATTGTAAGAATCCAGGTTCGTCTCCAATTGAAAGTTTCTTTCGCGAACATGCCTCACCACCTCCATGGCCTTGTCCTGCTGTTCGATGTTCTGGTAGCAGCGGCTAAGGAAGTAAGTGATCACTCCGTAGTCATAGTGAAAGCGATAGTTAGCGCTGTAGGTCGCATAGTTGTTGCTCCGTGTGCGAAGCAGTGGGTCGTAGTCATGCTCGATCCGCTTGAGCGCTTTGGCGAGTGGTCCCGCAGCCTTTGAGAAACCCAATTCATCGTTGGCCCTATAAAAAAGGTAAGCGCCTTCGAGCAGGTAGCCTACGTAGTAGGTGCTGTCCCGGCGGATAAAACTCCTTGCCTTCTGAAGGGTCTTGTCGTCGAGGAATGATCCCTCCCGTTCACTGTCGATCTGCTTGCGCACGGAGGATTGTCCCCAAGCACCGGCAACGGAAAGCAGAATGAATCCTATGATAACCCCAGACTTCATCGTCTATTTCGGCTTCGATGCGATACCCATCTTTGACAGTTTGTTGACTTCTGCGTCGACGACCTGCGAAAGGGCGGTCCTTGAGGCTTCCTTGTTGCGGAAGATCAGGCGGTGGTGAATAACAGGATGAGCGAGGGCCCTGATGTCGTCTTCAATAATATATTCACGTTGATTAACTAATGCCCAGGCTTTCAGGCATTTAATGAATGTAATTCCACCACGGGTTGAGCAGCCAAGAGCGATCTCTGGGTGGTTCCTGGTGGCCTGAACAAGCCTTGCTACACCTTTGACAAGTTCTGGATGGATGTACACCTTCTCGGCAGCTTGCTGGAGTTCGATGATGTCTTTGTATGCCAATACCTGTTTGACTGTATGCTTTGAGTCGCCGATCTCGAGGTAGTTGTTGTAGATGTCTATTTCCACCTCTTCGGTGACGTATCCGAACGAGATCTTCATGTAGAACCGGTCGAGCTGGGCGGCAGGCAGCGGGTAGGTGCCTTCCATTTCAATGGGGTTCTGTGTGGCGATGGTGAAGAAGAAAGGATCAAGCTGGAACGTGGCATCTCCTGAGGAAATTTGATTCTCCGCCATACACTCCAGCAGGGCGCTTTGCACTTTGGGTGAAGCGCGGTTGATTTCATCGGCCAGAAGTACATGGGTGAAGAGCGGGCCTTTCTTGAAGACGAAGTCCTTTTTTGACTCATCATAGATGTACGAGCCGATCAGGTCCATGGGGAGCAGGTCGGGCGTAAACTGGATGCGCTTGAAGGCCACGCCGCCGTTGGCGCTGTGAAAGTCGATGGCACCCTCGGAGATGGACTGTGCCAATGTCTTTGCCAGGACGGTTTTGCCGGCTCCCGGATTATCCTCAAGCAGGATATGTCCCCTGGCAAGCAGGGCTGTCACCACATACTTGATCTGTTGAGGTTTGCCGCGGATGATGCGTTCCATATTGGCCGTCAGGGCAGTGATCATTGATGAGCTATTGGTCATAAGGCTGAAGTTTCGTGATCGGTTGATTGTGGTTGTAAAAAGTAACGGTAAGCGAGGGCCAGGTTAAAGTATTGCATCAGCGTACGGCCGAAGCCAATTCGTCCATGAATGGAAGGGCCGATAGTGGATGCGAATTTGTTAATGCGCTGCATGTCTTCAGGAACTGCGGTAGAACGGGAATACTTCATGCGCAAATAAAGCTGCATGAACGTTTCAAACTCCGTTCCAAAGGCAGGGTCAATTTTTGTTTGCGCATACTCCATGGGCGTCTCCCCTTCGCGCTCCATGCCTGCCATGTGAAAACGATAGAGGGCCATGCGGTACACCTCATCGGCGCGTGAAGTGACCGACGATGCGATGGCGGCCTTCACTACTCTGTATAGAAGATAGAGCAAGGGAAGAAGGATGACCAGCAGGATCATGGATGCCAGTCCTTTTACCGCCGTCCAGATGAGTTTGTTCCAGTCCGTCTTCTTCTCTTCCTCTTCTACGATGCCTTTCCCATTCGCTTCCTTCTCTTTTTCTTTCTCCTTTCCGCGGATGTGGATCTCATCGGCGATGATGGGTTTGGGAAATCCTTCCTCCTGGATGTCTATAGAAACGCCTTCGCGGAAGCGGGGAATGGTGCGGGCCTCATCTTTATAAGAGACGATGATCACTGAATCACCCGAATGGATGGCTGACAAAGTGGTGTCTTTCTTGTCATAGATCACGCGGCTCATCGAGGCGTCGACGGCACGTGTCACCGGGGCCTTGAGCGCATATGGAATATCGAGGTACAGGAGTTCCTGGTAAGTTGCTGTTAGTTGCTTGGTGGCCTGATCGACGGTAGCCGCCTTCGCGTTGAGTACCAGCCATGGTTCTGGCGGCGGCAAGGGCGGGGTGCCGTCGGGCTTGGGCGCTCCCTGTTGATCTTCATTGCCGATGGTCATGTCAAAATCCAGCCATCCATATCCAGGAAAGTACACCTGCGTCCATGCGTGTGCCTGGCTGGCATAGAACCAATACCAGCCTTTGTTCTTGTCGCTTCGGTTGATGGTGGCAAAGCCTGTAGTAAAGCGGGTTGGGACACCAAGTGCTCTCAGCATAAAGAGCGAGGCTCCGGCATAGTAGGTGCAATAGCCGGCGTGGGTCTTGAAGAGAAAGTCATACAGCATCCTGGAGCTGGGAATGTTTGGGTCATCCAGCGCGCCAGCTTTTAGCGTGTATCGGAATATTCGTTTTCCGTTTTCATTCCGTTTTAGAAAGAAGTCGCGCACCGCCAGCACCTTGTCAACAGGTTTCGCATCCATCGGTGCCAGGCTCAGGGCCAGCGCTGTGATGGAATCATAGATTCCTCCGGTCGGCTGCTTGACATAATATTCGTAGAACTCCCGGTCGACTTTGCTGTAGTCGGGTACGGTCCGGAGTTCATCGTGTCGTTGTTTCTGAATAGGTTCCAGTTGCGGACTTGCCGAGATATTGTACACGAAGTAGGCGTTGTTGAGCTCCGACGTGAATGACCTCACCTTATATGCCGACTTAAAGGTCTTCTGAAAATCCTTCTCAACAGGTATGGTTTGAATGGCGAAAACATTGGCCGGGCCAAGCACGGCGTGCTTCCATGCGTCGCCCGAAAGGTATACCTGGGCATCAACCACTTTTCTCAACTTCTTTCCCATCGACTTACGAATGATCGACGTATCGGTATAGGAATAGTACATCGGCAGGTTGTACGGGTCAATCTCAAATTCATCCAACGAGGGTACGTTGACATCGCGGACAAAGCTCTCCCGCGCCTGGTCGTACTTCGTCAGGTAGTGATACACAAAATAGAGGGGTATTGGCTCACCGTCGGGGAAGTAGTTGTCGAGCTTGCTGCAGAACATGAGCTTGTCTGACTGGCTCATGCGGGTGTTCACCTTCATGGTGTCCTTCAGCTTGAAGCCGTCGTCCTGCTTCTCCATGAGTCCATATCGTTCATCATAGCCTCCCTCCTTGTCTTTGCCGCCGGAGCCGCCTTTATCGTTGTCCTTGCCTCCCCTTGCTCCGATTTCTTTTTCAACGGCTTTGATCTCGCCACGCAGGAGGCGGTCTGTCATGAAGAAGGCGAGCGCTACCATAAGAAGAAAGCCGGCAAAGCGCAGGGCCAGCCGCAGTGACTTCCTTCTGTCAAGGTCGATGTGTCCCGCCAGCAAAGGTGAAATGAAATACATGTAGAGTCCGTAAGCCAGCACAGGAAATACCCGTACCAGCAAATAGTCGAAGCTGAGATCGATGGTGTCGGCGGCCGTGACCAGCGTGGTGAGCATGAAGACGGCGAAGACAATGATGTATGACCACCGGATTCGCGCCAGCAGAAAGCCAAAACCCCAGCCAAAAAGGAATAGTGTTGAGTAAAGCTGAAACCTGGCTGTTGTGTAAAAGACATCAAACTCTCCTGGAAGCCTGCTGATGATCCGCTCAGACAATATGTACAGGAGCCAGAGCGCTACGAACGTGATCAGCCACCTCGCGCCAAAGTGATACAGTGAATACGCCAGTACTAAACCGGCAGTGAAGTAAATGGTCTGGGTAACGATCCCTGTAGACAGCGATGTATAGGAAAAATTCAGGGACTGCAGGGTCAGGTACCCGATGACCACAGTAGGTACAAGAACGAGCACCCAGCGGATGAGCAGTTGTTCAAAGCGATCTCTTATGGTATGATCAGCGCTCATTCAAACTGGATGGTATTGGTTAGCCAGGAATTAGGTCTCTGCTTCAGTAATGCGCTTACCGCCTTCTCATTTTTCATCATATCTCTTCGTAATGCAGAAATCAGCCAGGGCTGGCGCAGGCTGTCGGATGGCTTTCGTTCGGGCCTGAACAGGATGTCTTTGAGGGCTATCCTGAACGGCGATGGAATGGCATCTGATAATTGGACGACAACCAGTGGTACGGATTCAGGCAGGTTCTTCATCATGGTAGCTATTTCTTCCGCCGGTACCAAAGAAGGGAGGCATACCATCGCTGCTTTTCCCGGATGGACAAAGGAGACAGGAGGCATGGCATTCTGCCAGTTGGCGGCGGTGATCTGAAACAGCTCGTTTTTCTTTTCGCTTACCCCGGTGAGCTTTGGAACCTCCTGGTCATGAGGAATCCTGACTTCATAGCCATTCTTTTGAACCGCCTCAAAAAGATGGCGAACCTTGTCCTTATATACATTGAGCAGTTCAGTTTCGAAGGCGCCGGTGTTCATGTTCAATCCATGGAAGTAGCTGACATAGAAGTACAGGTGTGAGGCATAAGGATCCTTGATCTCAGGAATGCGCACCACAAGCTGGCCGCTCTTGGCGTATATCTTCCACACGATGCGCTGGATATTATCGCCAGTTTCAAACTCCTTATAGTTGACAAACTCCCCTTCCACCCGCTTGGGAATATCGATGCGGTGCTTCTGTTCTTCCGTAGAATTCGGTTGAGCCCAAACGGTTTTAGGTTCAGATGCGCGCGGCAAGGTGTACAGTTGGCGCACCAGGTTGATGCGTGCTGGTAGCGACACGAGAGCTAACATATCCACGAAAGTCACCAGCACCTGTTCCACATCATAAATGCCCCGGTCATGGAGCAGGGTCTCCCCGCTCCCTTTGATACCATAACGCCAGACAGCCCGTGGTTTGTACAGGTTGTGATCAAGAATAACCGGAGCTGATAATCTCTTTCCCGTGAATACCAGCCGGGCGTTAATAGTTCCGAAGAAGGGTCTCAACGTGTTGCCTACAATACCGATGGATTGATTAACCCAGCCCGCTTCTGCCTGCTGGCCATCTCCGATCTTCACATCAGCATGGATATTCTTGTTTTTTGCCTGGTAAAGGAACCAGCACCAAGTCAGTAACGCTGAGAAGATGCTGAGCACGAGAAGGCCAATGAGTGTCCATTGGACAATGCGGACAAATATCCTCATCACGAGCCACAGAGTAGAGTCATCTCCGCCGTACTCTTGTGTCATCCAGAAGGTAATACCCCAGAAAGCAAGAAGGGAAATGATCAGGTGCCACCGAATCCCGGTATGACTGGACCAGTATGTGGTATTGCGGATGAGACCTGAGAGAGATACCTGATTCATGCGTTCGTCAACCTACAAGAAAGCAAAATAATTCTAATAACGGTTACCGGATGAGGTGGTTCCAGAAATAGGTTAATCGGTTTCTAATGCCTACGGGCTAACAAAATAAAAGGAAGGTGACAGGGCATCACCTTCCTCTCAAAAAACAGTTTGTGCGAGGGCTACTCGTCCTTTTCCTTGCCGTTGATATACTTTGACATTTTGGCGGCATGCGCCTTGAGGATGTTGGCCATTCCATCATATTGCCCGAATATTCCTTTTGACTCCTTGAATATTGCCGGTGAACTGAAATAGGTTCTTGTTCCGCAATAGAATTGTCCAAGGTTCTTGGCTTCCGGATCAGCCTCTTCACTCCTGCCGGGATTAGGTCCAAGCATCATCGTAACAACAGCATTGACACCGAAGTCATCTTTGTTTTCCTTCACTTTACGCGTACATATATAAACAACCACGACCGCATCAACACCCAGTCCCTTGGCAAGTTCAAAGCCCAGGCTTGAAGTCAGCTTTCTATTGGAAGAGAACACGCCGCCCTGAAAATTGGCAATGGCAGATTCATCGTCGCCTTCATTGGCAATAAAGAATTCTCTATAGCCCTTTCCGAAAGGAGAAACTTTCAGTGTAGACACAGAAGCAGTTGCAACTTGAGAGATAAACCCTCCGGTGGCATTTCGCTTGGTGATGGCTGTCTTCTCTTTCTTAGCCGACTCCTGGCTGAAGCCGAAATAGAAATCCATTTTCTCGTCCGTGTCAAGGAACTCGGTTGGCGTGAGCAGATCGATCCCATTCTCCTTGAATGAAGCCTTCAGTTGGTCAATACTCTTTGCGTAGAATCCATCGATCTGCATCTGGCCCACCGTATTGGGTGTCCGCCAAACCGATGCAGTTACTGTGGCGCTCTGGGCACCACCCGTTGTCTTGCCTTTTCCAGGATCATAAAGGTAATAGCTAATGAGCGCAACACGTTTTGGCTTCGGGTTGACCAGATCCATGTTGGCACTGTAGCCGCTGCCGTTGGCATTTCGTCCTTCCCTAGGGAAATCAAACCGTACCTTGATGCCTTCCGGGTCCTTCGTCTCCTTGGCAAAATCCGTCAGTTCATTGTTCATGCCTGTTGCCTTCATGTCGGCGCCGTTGTCCACAAGAGCATTGATGATCTCTTCGTTGGGGTTGGGTTGAAGCACAGCAGACATTAGTGGGGTGCGCTTGTTGTTGTCCATGCTCTCCATGTTGGCGCCCTTGTTTTTCAACAGCCTCACGATATCGTAGGCGGAACCCATGTTGGAAATATTCATGGTCTTGTACCAGTCGGGCATCATCATGCCGGCCTGTTCAAAATACGGCAGGTTGGTCTGTATGTTGGCAGACCGTTGCTCTGCGGATATCCAGGTGAAGGCAACTTCATGTACCATGTTTCCACCAAAGGCGCCTTTGAACTCCACATCGGCACCGGCATCCAGGAGAAGGGCTACGCATTCCTGGCAGTTGGTGCCTGCCAGCGCGTTCTGCAATGCGGAGAACTTCATGGTATTGCCGGGCGGCATGGACTTGAGCTGATCTTCATAAGCCTTCACCAAATATTTGTTGGCTTTCTTGCCTTTGGCCTTTTCGTCCTCCAGCGCTTTTCGGACAGGCCCGGCAACATCCACTTTTACTTCGGCTACCTTGTTGGCATCCGCACCAGCCTTCAACAGCATTTTCATTACCTCGAGTGAATAGTAACGTGAAGCGCCAACCAAGGCAGGGTAATCACCTCCGTTGGCATCAGCTCCTTTGCCAAGCAGGTAACTGGTGATTTCAGGCCACATGTAGGCGACAGAGAGCGGAGTCTGGCCAGCTGTGTTTTTGTAGTTGACGTTTGCGCCTCCTTCGGCTTGCTGTTTAACAGCAGCAAGATTGCCGGAGAGGCATGACTTGATAAGAGCATCATTGTCCTGCGCATACAGGCTGCATGCAAAAAGCAAACAGCCCATGACGATCATGGGTTTCATGGGGGTGGGTTTAGGTGTTAGGTAAGGTAATTGAATGTATAAGGTATTCAATTTTCCTGATACCATGCACAGCATAATGCACCGGAAGACTTCAGTATCTACTTTACCTTATAGGCCAGCGCATATTCGAGCACCTCATCCTTGCCATTGATAGGTGACATGGCACTGATGGGCGGCACAACATCGGGTATGACACCGCGATGAGGGTATGGCTGCGGCTTCACTTCGTTTTCATAATACCATTGTGGAATGGTGATGGTCAGTCCTGTATTTGTCAAGGTAAAGGTCTCACTCCTGCCGCTGGTATTGCCTTCATAACCGCCACCTGTCTCACTGCCCATCACAACACCCCGACCACTTGCCTTAAAGACAGCACCCACGTCGGCTGCTGTAGAGAATGTTCTTCCGTTGACGAGCAATACGATGGAACCACCGAACCGGTGGGGCGATGGTTGCTGAACGCTAAGGCAAGGATGATTGACGGGCACAAAAGCATCGCCTTCCTTTTCCTTTACGGTTTTGAAGTAGCGAAATGAACCTGACAAAAGATAGCTGCACAGCCATGCTCCATATTGGTCATCTCCGCCACCGTTGTCCCGGATATCGACAACCAGTGACTGTGTGCCGGATGTTTTGAGGGTGCTGAAAGTCCTGTCAAGAAACTGCTTGTAATCCATGCCCGACTGACGGCACTCTTCGGAACTGAAGGTTTGCACCCGGAGGTACCCGGTCTTTCCCTTCATATTGAATTGAATGGGGTGTCCTTCTCCACGGTCTGAGAATGACACAGAAGAAACGGTATGGAGGTCCACAGCATCAATGTTGAACGTTTTACCATCACCATCGGTCAAGACGAAATTTCCCGTCTGCCTACGGATAACCCTGGCATACCAGAGGGCAAAAGATGACGCAACGAATTCATATTTGGCACTGTCGGCAAAGCCATCCACAGGCATGCAGCGGAAGATTTTTTTTATGATTTCTGAAACGCGATCTCCGTTGATGGTGGTGACTTGCCTGATGGCCTTGTCAGGAAAGCGCGCGTACATTTTTTGCCTGACGAAGGAAATGGGTAATGGAAAATAGATTCTCTCCGGCAAGCTTGTATTCATGGCCGTTGAAGGCCGCAGCCGTGTATGTCCGCACCTTACTTCTGCGACCAGTCGTAGCGCCAACTGATAGAAATCCCAGTTGGATCCAGCCCTGATAGCATGATCGAGGTTGTTGTATGAAGCTTGTAATGAGGACAATGAAACATACCTGTCAACACCCGGATGATGGTCAACAAGCAAACGATGCAATTGCGCCAGGTCCTTGTGCTTCTGTTCAGCCGACGCTTGCGCCAAAGCGTCTGGCTGGCATAAGGCCATCAGCGCCAACGCGATGATCGATTCTCTGCAGGGAAGTTTCATAGCGAATGCCTATGTAGATACGAGGGACCCCATCAAATGTTTGAGTTGATATGACGATTGCCCGTTTCCGGTCATCACTCATCGATTGGGTGTTTGCGAATATTCATTTACTTTGAATGGTGCAGGAAGTTCCGGATCAAAAAGAAAAACGTAAGTCAGGGCGTATCATGCGCGTCTGGAAGAACCTGAAGCAGGGAATGGAACTTGCGTGGGCTGCATCACCTTCTTCCCTGATGTGGTACTCGGGCCTTGGCATTGTCAATGCCGCCATGCCACCCATCGCCGTCTACCTGGGTTCACTGCTTGTCAACCGCATCGCAGAGGCAAGGCTCCATACCATCACACTGGAAGACATGATCCCGATTTTGGTCGGGTTATGGATCACAGCGGCTGTCCAACGTGCACTCGGTGCATACATGGGATATGGAAGAAGCCTCTTCGTCCGCCGTGTTGAGCTGGAAGCTGAGCGTCGCCTGCTGAAGCAGGCATCGAAGGTTGACCTCGGGCATTTTGACAACTCCAACTGGCACGACCGCCTGTCGCGCGCCCGACGTGACGTCTCGTGGCGTCCCGGAGACCTTACCTGGTCGGTTCTTGGACTTTCCGGAAA
>JAEUUD010000087.1 GCA_016787625.1 Cyclobacteriaceae bacterium | reverse complement strand
TACCCGCGCTCACTCGATGGGGCTCTTCTCCTATGGCGGGCGGCTCGTAACGTCCAGCCCCGTCATGGACATCAATATCCAGTACGATCGTAAAACGTGGGGTTTTCAATTATTTAAGGCAATGGACCTTCGTGATTCCCGGACGCCAATCAATTTTTGTCTGGCTGCCTTCAATAAGAATTTTCACATCGGCAAGAAAATAACTGTAACACCAAGTGTCGGGGTCATTCTTGAAGAGTATGAATCCATCGCGGACCATGGTTCTGACGCCGCCGTGATTCTGACCACCGCCTACAAGATGAATCGTCATTTTACACTCGAGCACAGTACCCTGGCTGGCAATCTCGTGCTGGAACCCAACATGCGGGATTGGGTCAACCGGCTCAGGCTGCTCTACTCCTTCGGCCATCTGGATGTTACCCTGATGGGGTGGCACAACAATCGTTGCTTTGATGACATCGGCTATTTTACCTATGGTTCAAGTGTTTTCTATAGCCGTGCAAAACTCAGCCCCGGACTGTCGATTAATGCCGGAATTACCGGGCTTGTGATGGCTTTTACATCCAATGAGGCAGTACTTCCTCCAAGCAACGGTGTATTTCTTACCCTCGCTGTCGTCGTCGATCAGAAAACCCCTTTCAATTAATATTTCTATGAATACAAGAATCAATATGAACAGGCAAAATAAACGTGTGGTCGTCGTGCTGCTGGGGATCATCCTGTGCGGAATCATGCTATCCATGCGATCCTTTCTTCTCTGAACTGAAATGATTAAAGAACGATTATTAACCATCTTGCAGTGAATTTCATGAATACCACAAAAAACAACTTCCTGGCCTATTTTGCTCTTGGAGCTGTGTGCATCATTTGGGGAACCACGTACCTGGCCCTTCGGGTTGGCGTTACGCAGTTTCCTCCATTCCTGTTTTCAGGTATCCGTTTCCTCATTGCCGGACCCATTCTCCTTGGTATTGTTGCTGCCTTTGGCCGTGTTTCATTTCCGTCGCGTAAAGTGCTGGCTCAACAGGCTGTGAGCGGCTTGCTGCTTTGTGCCTTTGGCGTTGGTATTGTCGGATGGTCAGAAATGTTTGTCTCGAGTGGTCTGGCGGCAATCATTTGTTCAGTCATGCCGATTTGGGTGATGCTCATCAATCTGGCCATCACTCCAGATGAGACACCAGCCGTTCCTGTGGTCATCGGACTGCTCATCGGCCTCGCCGGGATCGTGCTGATTTTTGGTGAGCATGTGATGGATTTTTCCGATCCATCATATACCCTGGGAATTTTTATGACCTTCGCCGGCAATATTTGCTGGGCTTTCGGTACGGTATGGGTGAAGAAGAAAACAATGTCGACCGATCCCTTCCTGGCAGCCGGACTGCAGATGTTCTTTGGTGGCATATTCCTGGTGCCCATGAGTTTGCTTTTTGATGACTATTCCGCCATCCACCTGTCCCCTGATATGCTGGGGTCCTTGATCTATCTTATTCTCTTCGGATCCGTGGCCGCGTACGCATGCTATTCCTATGCGATCAAGAAACTTCCTATGACGATCGTCTCGCTGTATGCTTACATCAATCCAATGGTTGCCGTCATCCTTGGCGCACTTGTCCTTGGAGAGCGCCTCAACGTACGCATCGGCATTGGCATTTTGATCACCCTGGCCGGTATATATGTCGTCAACCGGGGGTACCAGATCAAGACTTTCTTAAAAGCACAGTTTTCAAAGTCATGAACCCAATTCCGTTTCAAACCACGGACTGGATGTCCCTTCCGGAAGAAAAGAATAATGGAACAACAGGTTTTTCCTCCAGTCGAACACTTCACTATGGTGATTTACGTATACGGCTTGTGAAGTACTCTGCGAACTACCTTGCTGACCATTGGTGCAAAAGGGGTCACATTCTTTACTGCATGGAAGGAGAGCTAACGACAGAGCTTGAGCATGGGCAAACCGTTACCCTGCGGGCTGGAATGTCCTATCAGGTCTCGGATGATATGAGTTCTCATCGCAGCTCTACGCTTCACGGAGCAACACTCTTTATTGTGGACGGAGGATTTCTTGGCACAAACAAGTCATTATAACAATGAACTCTATTCCCTGGTTTGAGCGAAAACTTTCTTTTGGACTGCCCAAGGAAATGCTCCCCTATTACCTTGAGCGTCTCGAGGGAACCATCTTCAGAATTGAACAAAAAGTAAAAGGTGTCGATGACAAGATCCTGTCAACGCAGCCTGGCGGCAAGTGGTCAATCAAGCAGCACATCGGACACCTTGCTGAAGTGGATGAAATTGCCAACAAACGCATCGGTGAGATGCAGGCTGGCACTGAAGTCATGTCACCAGCCGTTTTTGAACCCAAGGATTACAATCCCTGGAGCATTGATCGTGTTGTGGAATACTTCAGGGCCAACCGCAAGAGCAACCTGTTACGCTACGCTGCTGTTCCGGAAACAGATTTACTAAAATCATCGATGCATCCCAGGTTGAAAGTTCCTATGACACCAGTGGATCTTGCCTGGTTTGACGCTGAGCACGACGACCATCATCTGGTCAAAATCAATGAAATTATTTTTACCTTGACGAAAAGTTAATGCAATGACCACTGCACCAGCCATTTCCGTTCAGAAAACGACTCATTCAAGAATTCCGGAGACTGATTTTAATAATCTTGAATTCGGAAAATATATTTCTGACCACATGCTGATGTCTGACTGGGCAAAAGGAGAATGGTCGGAACCGGTCATTGTCCCATTCGGTGAGCTTCGCATGACACCCGCTATTCTTGCCCTGCACTATGGCCAGGCCATTTTTGAAGGCATGAAGGCGTTCAGGACTGTTGATGGCAGCATCAACATCTTTCGCATCCGCAAACACCACGACAGGCTCAATAAATCGCTGGACAGGATGTGTATGCCTGCTATTCCTTACGATATGTTTGTGCAGACACTGCACGCATTGGTTGAACTTGACCGCAATTGGGTTCCACGCAGCGACGGATCATCCCTGTACATCAGACCAGTTGTATTTGCATCTGAATCACGCCTCGGCGTGAAGGTTTCTGATCAATACAAGTTTGTGATCCTGACAAGTCCGGTGGGTCCTTATTACAATAAGCCGTTTCGCCTCAAGGTAGAAGGACATTATACCCGAACCGCAGAAGGCGGTACAGGATTTGCAAAATGCGCAGGAAACTATGGTGGCGCTTTCTACCCAACACAACTGGCAAAGAAAGAAGGCTTTGACCAGGTGCTCTGGACAGACCACAAAGAGCACAAGTACATTGACGAAGTCGGTATGATGAACGTGATGTTTGTCTTCAACGGCAAACTGGTCACCCCGAAACTGAACACCGCCATTCTTGACGGCATCACCCGCGATTCCATTGTAACACTAGCCAGGGAGGCCGGACTTCCAATCGAAGAGCGAAGGATCAGCATCGATGACCTCGAAGAAGGTTTCAAGAACAAGACATTGACGGAAGCATTTGGTTGTGGGACGGCCGCTGTTGTGGCACCTATTGCCGTCATCAACATACGCGGTATCGACTATGCATTCCCTCCGGTTGAACCCAATAGCATTCAGCAACAAATGAAAAAGAAACTGTTGGAGATTCGTACAGGTGCCGCCCCGGATTCCCACAACTGGAACTATCTGATCCGATAAATCCATTCTTCACATGAAGGCCGTTATATTCAAGGGCAGCAAGGAGCCTTTGGTTTTTGGGGAATTCCCTAAACCGAAACCGGTCAAGGATCAGGTGCTGATCAAACTTTCTGCCGCAGGACTTAACCACCGGGATCTCTGGATAACGAAGGAACAGGAAACAACAAGCCGACCGGAAGGCATTATTCTTGGTTCTGACGGTGTCGGGACCGTGACGGATGTTGGAGAAGATGCAGATCCCTTGCTGATTGGGGCGGAGGTGGTCATCAATCCAAGCCTCGAGTGGGGCAACAACCCAATGGTTCAGGGAGACACTTTCAAGATTCTCGGTTTCCCCGACCATGGAACTTTTGCCGAGTTTGTCGCCGTCTCGAAAAAACAAATCTTTGAGAAGCCCGAAGGATTCTCTAATGAAGAGGTGGCTGCGATGCCTTTGTCCGGATTGACCGCCTACAGGGCCTTGTTTTCAAAGGCCAGGCTCAGGGCTAAGGAGAAAGTGCTTATCACCGGTATTGGCGGAGCCGCCGCGCTCTGGGTACAAACTTTTGCCGTTGCTTACGGAGCCCGTGTATTTGTGACCTCCGGTTCTGATGACAAGATCAAGAAGGCCATTAACCTTGGTGCTGCGGGGGGATTCAATTACAAGACAGCTTCCTGGGCTGATGAAGCACAGAAGACCGCTGGTGGGTTTGATATCATCATCGACAGCGCAGGCGGAGATCAATTTTCGAAGTTGATCGATCTGGCCCTTCCAGGCGGGAGGATTGTCAATTTTGGGAGAACAGCGGGACAGATTACCAATATTGATACGCGGCTTCTTTTCTGGAAGCAACTGTCTATTTTCGGAAGCACCATGGGGACACGTGATGAATTTCTCTCTATGCTTGACTTCGTCGAAAGCAGGAAACTGAAGCCGGTGATTGACGGGCGGTTTCCGTTGTCACGCCTGGAGGATGCCTTTGCCCGTATGCAATCCGGTGACCAGTTTGGAAAGATCGTTTTGACCATCTAGGTCAATATCATTATAAAGCTTACTGTCATGAAAGAATTCAAGAAAACAGATCGCACGACCATCACGCGCCTTCCCAAGCGAGGCAGTTACGATCAGGAAACCATTCATGCCATCCTCGATGAGGCGCTCTACTGCACACTCGCATGGGTGCATGAAGGGAAACCCTTTCAGATTCCAACAGGGTTTGTCAGAATCGGGGACAAAGTTTATGTGCATGGTTCTGTCGGTAGTTTCTACATGCGCCAGCTGGTTGCAGGGCAACTTCCGGTCTGTCTCGCAGCAACGATGATGGATGGGATTGTATTGGCACGTTCTGCATTTCACCATTCGGTGAATTATAGATCTGTGGTCCTGTTTGCCAATGCCGAACAGGTTACCGACAAGCAGGAATTGTATGATGCCCTGGAAGCATTCACTGAAAAAATGTGTCCTGGTCGATGGGCGGATGTTCGCAAGCCCACAGACAATGAGTGGAAGGCTACAATGGTGATTTCCCTCAAGATCGACGAAGTCTCGGCAAAAATTCGGACAGGTCCTCCCAAGGACGACGAAGAAGATTATGACCTCGATATTTGGGCAGGCGTACAGCCGTTGAAAGAACTTCGCGGCGTAGTCATTCCTGATCCCGCTTTAAAACCTGGCGTGGCCATACCTGATTATCTGAAACAATGAACGCATCAGCTCTTGAAAAACTGTGCCTTGGCCTGGAGGGCACAACGACCGATGTAAAATGGGGTAACGACCTATGTTACCTTGTGGCTGGAAAAATGTACTGTGTCACCGGCTTGAACGCTCCATTTACCGCTTCATTCAAGACAACACCTGAAGAATTCGCACAATTGACTGAGCGGGCTGGAATTATCCCTGCACCGTACGTTGCCAGGTATCACTGGGTACTGGTTGAGAAGGCGGGGGCGCTCAAAGAAACCGAATGGGCTCACTTTGTCAAACAATCCCATCAATTGGTGGTCGACGGTCTGCCGGGAAAGCTCAAGCGTACCCTTGGCCGTCCGGTGGCGAAATCCAAGGTTCGCAGAGCCAAATAAAAACTCTATCTTTGCCACCGAAATGGGTTTTTTTATCAGAAAGACCATTTCCTTCTGAACCGTTCAGAGGACTTTAGGGTTAACTAACTACACATCCTTAATAATATCCTACATGGGCAGACCTCCAATACTTCCGAAAAAGAAAAAAGACGGCTACTATATCGAGATCCGCAACAAAGGCGCGAAATCAGGAACCATTATCATCCGCGACAGCGAGCAGGCCATGATGCAGGCAGCCAAGCAATATGAGACCACTAAGGATGTCTTCATTCTCGGAAAACACGAGAACGGCAAGCGCGTAGAAGAAGGCAAGAAGAAGCAAAAAGCCTGATCAGGCTTTTTATCTCACTCCAGTACTAAAAGGGAAGGTCATCTGCTGAAGCAGGGTTGGCAATAAAAGGCTCATCCCCAATAGGATCCTTTTGATTCACTGCCTGACCTTGTCCTGACTTTTCAATTTTCCAGGCCCTGGCTTCGGTGTACCACCGGCCCTGGTATTCCCTGCTCTCCAGGTCAACGGAAACATTCAGCATATCCCCGACGCTGACACCAAATTGATCAATCTTGTCTCCCCAGATCGAGAGACAAACCTTCTTCGGATACTGCGACTGGGTCTCCACAACAAACTCCTGTTTTTTCCAGGGACCCTTCTTGCCCATGCCTGATTGCAATGGGAGAATCTGAACGACTTTTCCTTTCAATTCCATACTCATGCACAATGATACTATTTTTCCCGTATCATTTTAAAGAACCTGTCCATCAACGTCATGCTTTCCTGATTCATGACACCCTTAATAACCTCCGTTCTGGGGTGTAGCACTGGTGATTTCACAAGATGGAATCCGCGCTGTACATCTTCAGCGCCATAAACCAATCGCTGAAGCTGCGACCAGTGAAGAGCACCGGCACACATAACACATGGTTCCAGGGTTACATACAGCGTACATTCATCGAGGTACTTGGAGCCAAGGTAGTTGGCTGCAGAGGTAACTGCGAGCATTTCTGCGTGCGCCGTGGCATCGTTGAGTTGTTCTGTTTGATTGTGAGCCCTGGCAATGATCTTGTTCTGACAAACGACGACCGCACCAACGGGTACTTCTCCGGCATCGAAAGCTTTGACAGCTTCCTTCAGCGCCTCTTTCATAAAAAATGAATGCGTATTCAATTCCATGACAAGGCTTATAGCGGTTTACTTTACCCTGACGTACTTCATGATGTCGTGAGCGACCGGCTGCCAGTCTTCGCGCATGTCTTTGGGACAAGAGAACGTGAAGACCAATGTCTTGTCTTTGAGCACCAGGTATTGGATGAACACATACTTCATGATCGGATCCTGAAGGCCTTGTCTACGGTCGCCACTCACGCGGGACTCAAACTCAAAGTAGACGTACTTCTTTTTCTTGATCACCTTCGTTCCCTCAGAGATCATATCCAGGCGATCATATAGGTTCTGAAGGCTCGACTTAAAAAATTTCCCCGCCAATTCTGTATTGCCATCAGGCCAGCTGGTGGCGCTGATGTTCACGCTGAAATCAACCAGTCGGTCACTGTTACTGAACGCACCAAGCGGGGCACGCACCGATGGGAACCTCAGGGCAATGTCTTCCGGTGTCATCGGCAGCAGTTCTTCGGGTACCGAAACGGTAACACCATCGGGCAGCTTGGTCTTGATCCATTTGGAAACCGTGAAAGAGGATAGCGTGACGATGGTCAATATGGCCAGCGTTTTCCAGCCAATCCCTGCAGGAACAAGGCGTTTATTATTAACTTGCACGCCCAAAATTAATGAAAAACAATGCTTCGAACCCATACATGCGGTGAATTGCGGATAAAGGATGTCCAACAGCGTGTGACCCTCACAGGGTGGGTGCAAAGGCAGCGCGATAAAGGCAGTCTGCTGTGGATTGACTTGCGCGACCGATACGGAATCACACAGCTGTTTCTGGAAGAAGGCAAGTCAGCACCGAAGCTGCTGGAAACAGCCAGGGCAGTGGGCCGGGAGTATGTCGTTCGGGTCACCGGTATTGTCGTTGAACGGATGTCCAAGAATGATAAGATGCCTACCGGTGACATCGAGATCAAGGTTGAAGAATTTGACATCCTGAACCCCTCCAAGGTTCCTCCATTCACGATTGAAGAAAACACGGACGGCGGAGATGATCTGAGAATGAAATACCGCTACCTGGATTTGCGACGAGCCCCTGTGCGGGACAGCCTTTTGCTTCGCCACCAGATGTCACAGCAGACCAGGGCCTACATGGACTCATTGGGATTTATTGAGGTTGAGACCCCTGTGCTGATCAAATCGACGCCGGAAGGCGCCAGGGATTTTGTTGTTCCATCACGGATCCATCACGGTGAATTTTATGCATTGCCGCAATCACCGCAAACCTTCAAACAATTGCTGATGGTCTCGGGCTTTGACCGGTACTATCAGATTGTAAGGTGCTTTCGAGATGAGGACCTAAGGGCAGATCGACAGCCAGAGTTTACACAGATTGACTGTGAGATGGCATTTGTCACTCGCGAAGATATCCTCCATACATTCGAAGGATTGATACGTCATCTGTTCAAGAAAGTGAAGGGATACGACCTCCCGGCGTTGCCACACATGTCGTATGCCGATGCCATGAAAAACTATGGCTCCGATAAACCCGACACCAGGTTCGGAATGACGTTCACAGAATTGAATTCACAGACACAAGGAAAAGGATTTCAGGTGTTTGACAGCGCCGAACTGGTCGTTGGAATTTCTGTGCCCGGTGCTGCAGGATACACGAGGAAACAGCTCGATGAGCTCACAGAATTTGTTAAGCGCCCCCAGGTTGGCGCTAAAGGTCTCGTATGGGTCCGCTACGAGGAGAGCGGAACCCTCAAGTCCAGTGTAGATAAGTTTTATGACGAGGCTGCACTGAAAACGTGGGCTGCTGCCTGTTCGGCAAAGCCGGGAGACTTGCTCCTGGTGCTTGCAGGACCAACTGATGCAACACGAAAAGCTTTAAGCGAGCTCCGTCTCCTCATGGGATCTCAACTTGGTCTTCGGGACAAGAATACTTTTTCAGCACTCTGGGTCATCGACTTTCCGTTGTTTGAATGGGACGAGGATGCCAAGAGGTTCAATGCCATGCATCACCCGTTTACCTCACCGAAACACGAAGACCTTCATCTCCTTGATAAGGACCCGGCAAAGGTGCGGGCGAATGCATATGACATGGTGATCAACGGAAGTGAAGTTGGTGGTGGGTCGATCCGGATCCATGACCGTCCAACGCAGCAACTGATGTTCTCCAAACTTGGCTTTACCGAAGAAGAAGCTCGCAAGCAATTCGGATTTCTCATGGAGGCGTTTGAATTTGGTGCTCCTCCGCACGGAGGCATAGCATTTGGCTTTGATCGACTTTGCGCCATTTTCGGCGGAGCGGAGAGCATCCGCGATTTTATTGCCTTCCCGAAGAACAACGCCGGTAAGGACATGATGATTGACACGCCGTCAACCATTTCACAGGACCAACTGAACGAACTGGCCCTGTCGATTAAGCCTGCAAAGTAGGATTCGTTGATTATTCCAGGAGGCGAATGGTCTCATTCGCATCAATGGAGATGTCGTCTTCACCCACCTGGTCGAAAGGATCCTCCAGGTGATCCTGAATATTGTCCAGACTGACAAGGATAAAGCTGTACAGCACAGGCATCACATACTCAAGGCTGGCAGAAAAGTCGTGGAAGGTACTTGCAAAGTAAGGGCCGTAAATAATCGGGAAGACATAGATAAAAACCTTACTGTACGTACGAAGCGTGATGGGAGTCCGGTACTGATAAATGATTTTCAGGTTATCGAACGCGATAATCATCTTGCTGACGTACTGACTGACCCTGGAAATTTCACCACTCTGCACACCAAAGTTTCTCATCTCCATGGTGATCGATGAGAGTTTGGAGAAGAGAGAGAAAACTTCCTTCTCCTTGCTATGCCATTCACTTTTATCACAAGAGAGAATCTCCTTGGTCCGATGAATCAATTCAAGAGTTACTTCACGCGTTCTGCTGGCCATATCATTATTCTTATCTGATGGCCAGTCGCGGGTAGCATAATAGATCGCAATGGCGTGACCACGAAAGTCAGCCCAACGCTGCAGGGCTGTCTCACGCCTGTTGTAGGCTGATCCAATCGAGAAGACTACGGGGAAAACAATGGCCACCCCAACCAGCATGTCAGGAAATTTGGCAATGAGTCCATAAGTAAAGCACAGGTAGGTACACAACACGGACAGCGTCGTGATGATGAATGTCTTGTAATTAATGATCAGCGAAAAGCTGCGGAAAATTCGTTTCATGGGTATTTAAAAGCACACGAAGTTTTGGAAAAGCCGCGACATTAACAAATTGTTAAGTCCCATTGTGCTTCCCGGATGTACTATCCTTCACGCTTCACCACGGTAGCACTGGCCTGTGCCACCGGGAAAACCACCATGTCGGCGACAACCACATGTGGTGGTCGTGTGAGGGCAAACAGAATAAGATCGGCAATATCGTCACCGCGCAATGGTTCGAGGCCCTTGTAAGGTTGCGATGCCCGCTCCTTGTTGCCTTTAAACCGGACAAGCGCAAATTCAGTTTCGACGAGACCAGGGTTGACCTGTGTCACCTTGATGGCCGAAGCATTCAGATCGATCCGCATGGCGCGACTCAGTGCATCCACGGCAAACTTGCTGGCACAATACACGTTGCCGTTGGCGTACACTTCTCGTCCAGCTATGGATCCCAGGTTAACAATATGCCCACGATTCTTTGCCACCATGATGGGAATGACCGCGTGAGATATATAAAGGAGACCTTTGACATTGACGTCAATCATGGCATCCCAGTCATCCACACTGCCGTTTTGTATGGGATCAAGCCCATGCGCTCCACCTGCATTATTAATAAGAACATCGATGTCTTGCCATTCCGGCGGCAAAGACTGAATGGCTTTTGAAACCTGAGCCCGTTTTGTAACATCAAAAGTCAACGTCGTCACGGCGGTGGTGGACGTCAGTTCATCCTGAAGGGCTTTCAGGCGATCTCCCCTCCTTCCACAAAGAATGAGTCGGAAATTGTTTTTAGCCAGCAGCCTGGCCGTTGCTTCCCCGATACCCGCTGTAGCACCGGTAATCAGTGCAATTCGACTGGTCATTATTGAAAAATAAAGTAAACAGAAATTGTATTGGTATTGATATACTGAAGTGGAGCACTGTAGATGCTTGATTCACTTCCCAGCATGTTCACAAGGCCGCGTGAAAACCTGATCTCCTGCGACAATTTGAACAACGGGAAGTAGAAGTCAAATCCAATGCCGGCGTCAAGGCTTAGGTTGAACCGGTTAATATCAATGGTTTCTGTTGTGGTTTGTGAGTCATTTTTACCGGAAGCTTCAAAGCCAGGTGTGAATCCTCCCACCATGTACATGCGCACATTGCCTCGCCTCATCGACTTGTATTTGAGGAGGATGGGCACTTCCACCATGGTTGTCTCCACCAACTGCGACCGGGTGGTATAGTCGGTGAGGTAGTAAGTCAGCTTGTGATTGTAAAATCCTGCCTTTGGTAAAATGCGAAGGTCGAGCATTTCATGGAGGCGCATGTTGATCAGAAATCCCAGGGAGAAGCCTGTGGAAAAGCTACCCTGGACGGAGTGCACGGTATCAAAATTCTGAGTGACAAAATTATCGGAGTACTTGACCTCGTAGGCAGAGGTGTGCAGGCCGATCATGAATCCATAGCTGATTTTACGCCGATCAAACTCAGGGTTGTTACGCGGGGCCCACTTGAAGTGCTGGGCTCCAGCCTGCCAGCTTAACAAAACCAGACAG
>JAEUUD010000086.1 GCA_016787625.1 Cyclobacteriaceae bacterium | reverse complement strand
ATCATACAATTGCCCAGGGCAATGGCGTTGGGGATTGTCCAGTTGGGAACCATGGCAGGAAAGTTGAACGGTACGATGGAGGCCACGATGCCGAGTGGAACAAATTCGGTACGACATTCTACGCCGCTACTCACTTCAAGTACTTCACCTGTCACCAACTGAGGCAGGGAGGTAGCGAACTCCGTTAGCTCAATGCTCTTCTCAATTTCAGCGACGGCTTCACCATAGGTTTTTCCATTTTCTTCCTGAACCAGTTCGGCAAGTTCTTTGACGTTCTTTTCAAGAAGGGTCTTGTACCTGAAGAAAACCTGCACACGTTCTTTGATGGGAGTGCGACTCCATATCGGGAACGCAACCTTTGCCGACAACACGGCCTTGTTGAGGTCAGTCATCGTCGACATCGGAACAGTGGAAAGCAACGTACCGTCAATCGGCGAAATCACATCCATGGTCCGTCCTGAAGCGGATGGCGTTGGTTGCCCGTTGATGAAATTGGAAATAGCTGAGTACTTCATATCATTAAGGATATACCTTATAAAAATACGTTAAAATACAGTGCCAAACAGCCTGAATGTCAATCGATGGCGTATGCATACACTTAGCCGTTCGCATTTGAATTTAGTTTGCTGATTTGTAGCTTCACGAGCCATGAAGAAAACTCTCCTAGTAACGTCACTAAGCCTGATATTCGTTTCGGCCCTTGCGCAGTCCACATGGAATGCCACGGTTGTTCCGAAGCCATCCAACGAATCACTGAATGCATATTACCCAACCAATCAGGCTCCTCTTGTTCAGCAACATCTCGTGAAGCTCCCTGTCGGGGCGGTGAAGCCTGGAGGATGGCTGCTGAAAAGTCTGGAGCTGCAGCGAGACGGACTGGCTGGCCAATTAGGTGAGATTAGCATCTGGCTTACCAAGAAGAATAATGCGTGGCTCAACAAGGATGGCAAGGGAGATTGGGGATGGGAGGAAATGCCTTACTGGCTCAAGGGATATGGAAACATAGGATACATCCTCAATGACAAGAAGATGATCGATGAAGCGATGATCTGGATCAATGGAACCCTCAATAGTCAACGTGACAATGGTGATTTTGGACCCTACGTGATACGCAAGTCAAATGGAAAGCGCGACTTGTGGGCGCAGATGCTGATGTTGTTCGTGTTGCAGTCGTATTATGAGCACAGCAACGATCAGCGCGTGATCACCCACATGACCCGATACTTCAAGTGGCAAATGACGATTCCGGAAACGGAGTTCCTGACCGATTACTGGGAGAACAGCCGGGGAGGTGACAACCTTTATAGTGTGTATTGGCTTTACAACATCACAAAGGAATCTTGGCTGCTGGACCTTGCCAATAAGATTCACCGCAATACAGCAAATTGGAGACTGAAGAACTGGCTACCGAACTGGCACAACGTGAACATTGCACAGTGCTTCCGTGAGCCGGCTACCTTTTATCAGCAAAGCAAGGATCCGGCTGATCTTCAGGCGAGTTACGACAATCAAAAATTCATTCGGGAAATGTATGGCCAGGTGCCCGGTGGCATGTTTGGTTCTGATGAAAACTCACGTAAGGGATTTGTCGACCCCAGACAGGCTGTAGAAACATGCGGGATGGTGGAACAAATGGCTTCGGATGAAATCATGCTTCGAATTACAGGAGACACGCATTGGGCGGAAAACTGTGAAGACGTGGCGTTCAATACTTTTCCTGCAGCCTTCATGCCGGACTATCGCTCTCTGAGATACCTGGTGGCTCCCAATATGGTGGTTAGTGACAGTAAAAATCACAACCCCGGCATTGACAATCCCGGCCCTTATCTGTTGATGAACCCTTTCAGTAGCCGTTGCTGTCAGCACAACCACACAAGCGGGTGGGTTTACTATGCTGAAAATCTCTGGATGGCAACGCCGGACAACGGTCTCGGCGCCATGCTATACGCTGAAGGTGACGTGAAGGCCAAAGTGGGTGACGGAACAGAAGTCAGTATTCGAACCACAACAAAATATCCTTTTGAAGAACAGGTAAGTATGAAAATGACGTTGGCAAAGCCCTCCTCGTTCCCCATGTATTTCCGCATCCCTGCATGGAGCGACAAAGCTGTGATAAAGATCAACGGACAGCCTGTGAATGTCACACCCATTGCCGGTCAGTACGTTCGGATTGCCGGAACCTGGAAATCCAATGACGCAATCACATTGACTTTTCCGATGAGATTGCAGGCCAGGGTCTGGGAGAAGAACAAGGGAAGCGTGAGTATTAACTACGGCCCGTTGACCTATTCCCTTAAAATTCCTGAGAACTACATACGGCATGACAGCAAGGAGACTGCGCAGTATGATTCCAAGTGGCAGGAAAATGTGGATCAATCGAAGTGGCCCTCGTTTGAGATACAACCTTCAGGACCATGGAACTATGCCCTCCCTGGCGATTATACAAACCTTGAAAAAAGTTTTGTGGTGACAAGAAAGCCGTGGCCTTCAGACAATTTACCTTTCACCACTTCAGGTGTTCCCATTGAAATCAAGGCGAAAGGAAAACTGATTCCGGGATGGACGCTGGACCAATACGGCCTCTGCGCAGAGTTGCCGCAAAGCCCGGTTGAGTCAACACAGCCGGTCGTTGACATCACCCTCATACCGATGGGTGCGGCACGCCTTCGAATCTCATCCTTCCCCGTTGCGAAGTAATCATGGTTGGCGTTGCAGGCATACCTCTTGATGAGAACTCCTCTTTTTTGAGAGGCCCAGCTCTTGCTCCCGCCAAGATTCGTGAAGCTTTCCATTCTGATTCAGCAAATTATTTTACAGAGTCTGGCCGTGATATGAAGAATGATGGCGGCTGGGAAGATGCGGGTGACCTTCACATTGACGGAGAGGCGCCAATGGATAAAATCTCCAGCCAGGTGGCGACTTTGCTTGTCAAGTACAAGAAGCTCCTTTGCCTTGGTGGAGATCATTCTATCTCTTTTCCTATTATCAGAGGATTTAACTCCCGGCACAAGGATCTGACCATCCTTCACCTGGATGCCCATGCCGACTTATACCACGATTTTGAGGGGAATCCTTATTCACACGCAAGTCCGTTTGCCCGAATCATGGAGGCCGGCCTGGCAAAGCGACTGATTCAAATTGGTATCCGTACTCTGAGCACCCACCAACGGGAGCAGGCAAAAAAATTCGGCGTAGAAATTATTGAAATGCGCTATTGGCGCGATGATCATAAGTTTTCTTTTGATGGTCCGGTGTATATCTCTCTGGACATGGATGCCATTGATCCGGCATTTGCGCCCGGCGTATCACACCATGAGCCTGGAGGCTTTACTGTACGTCAGGTTCTCCACATTCTTCAAACCATCAGGGGTCACATTGTGGGAGCAGACCTTGTGGAATTTAATCCGTCACGTGATCCTTCCGGTGTCACTGCCATGCTTGCTGCCAAGCTCTATAAGGAGATGGTTGACTTGCTAATCCGCACAGCGTGAAGGCACGTCTTTTCCTCTCCATCTCTCTTGTGTTGAGTATGTTTTGCGCGAGCGGTCAGGTCTTTGACAGGATTCTGCGAGGCGGCCTGTTGTACGACGGTCTCGGCAATCAACCCCAGAAGAACGATATCGGTATTCGCGGCGATACCATTGCTGCTATTGGCGACCTGAGTGCTGCAACAACGCATGATCTCATTCGCGTCGACAACCTTGCCGTGGCGCCGGGCTTCATCAATATGTTGAGCTGGGCTGACGGCACACTGCTTAAGGACGGCCGATCGATGAGTGATATCAAGCAAGGTGTTACGCTGGAAGTATTCGGTGAAGGCATCAGTGCGGGACCTCGCAAGCGGAGCCGAAGATCATCGTTGTGGACAACCCTTGGTGGATACTTTGACCACCTTGAAAAACAAGGTGTAAGCCCCAATGTTGCTTCTTTCGTAGGGGCTACGACCATACGAACCTATGTGATTGGTGATGAAAACCGGGCTCCGACGAAGGTGGAGCTAAGTCAGATGCGACGGCTGGTGCGTGAAGCGATGGAGCAGGGCGCCATGGGTGTTGGATCATCGCTGATCTATGCCCCCGCTACCTTTGCATCGACGGAGGAACTCATCTCACTTTGTGCTGAAGCGGGAATGCATGGTGGCATATATATTACACACATGCGTAGCGAAAGCGATGACATACTGATTGCGATACGGGAGACGCTGAGGATTTCAAAAGAAGCTGACCTCCCGGCAGAGATCTATCACTTCAAAATCAACCATCAACGCAACTGGAACAAGATCGATGCCGTGCTTGCTTTGGTGGACAGCGCGCAACGGGCGGGCTTGCGGATCTCGGCCAACATGTATCCTTACGTGGCGAGCGCCACAGGCCTCAAAGAGAGAATTCCTGCCTGGGCACAGGATGGTGGCATGAAAGAACTGAGAAAAAGGATTCAGCAGCCAGCAGTAAGAAAAAGAATTCTAGATGACATGGCCAACGGTGTGCCAACAAGGAACTCAGACCCTACTGATGTTGTGATCATGGGGTTCAAGAATGATTCTTTTTCTACTTTATATAAGGGCAAGCGCCTCGATGAAGTGGCAAGGCTTCATGGTAAATCACCAGACGAAACCGTGCTTGACCTCGTTTATGCTGAGAGGACTTCGATACCTGCATTGTACTTTCTCATTGACGAGGATAACATGATGCGCATGATGCGACAACCTTATGTAAGCATAGGATCTGATGCCGGCTCACTGTCGCTCACCAAAGAGTTCACTGACCTGGGTGTTCATCCAAGGGCCTATGGAACATTTGCGAGGGTACTGGGAAAGTTCGTCCGGGATGAGAAATTGTTCACTCTCGAAGAGGCCATCAGGCGCATGACATCCCTGCCGGCATCCCATTTGAAGTTAACAAATCGCGGTGTACTGAAAGTTGGGGCAAAAGCAGATGTAGCTGTATTTGATCCTCATCTTGTTGCCGACAGGGCCACCTTTGAGGAACCGCACCAGTATGCTGTAGGAATGGTGCACGTATTTGTCAACGGCCAGCAAGTCCTGCGCGACGGCGAGCACACGGGGCTGTTGCCTGGTGAAATTGTCAGGGGTCCGGGCTGGAAGAAACCTGTAAAGTAAGACATGAAAGATTTATTTTCTGGTCATGCGCAAGAGTATGCAACCTTCAGGCCGCATTATCCGCCGGAATTGTATCACTTTCTTTTCAAGTATGTGCGTGCATTTGATCACGCGTGGGATGCGGGAACAGGAAATGGCCAGGCCGCTGTCGTTCTTGCAGGCCGGTTTGGCATGGTTACGGCAACAGATATTAGCGAGAAACAACTCGCACAAGCAAAGAGGCTGTCGAACATCACCTACAAGGTTGGCGGAGAAGTCTCTGCCCTTCCTGATCAATCCATCGACCTGGTCACTGTAGCCCAGGCTGTTCATTGGTTTGACAGAGAGAACTTTTATGCAGAGGTGAATCGAGTAGCGAGACCTGGAGCGATCATTGCGATTTGGGGATACGGACTTTTCCAGGTGGATGAATCCATCGATCCGTTAATGACCACATTCTATCAATCTGTTGTGGGCAGTTATTGGGATCCGGAGCGAAAGCTGATTGATGATGAGTACCGGTCGATAGACTTTCCATTCGATGAGATTCCTGCAGAACGATTTGCCATATCCCTGGAGTGGGACATGGCGGTCCTCGAGGGATATTTGAATACCTGGTCGGCTGTTCAGAAACACATAAAAGTCAACAAGACAAATCCAGTCGCTGGGCTCATGAACCAATTATTGCCTCTTTGGGGTTCCGGCAAGTGGTTGGTTCAATTTCCTGTTTTTCTTCGGTTGGGACGAGTAAACCCTAACGCCTGACCCACTGGTTGGCGCGTATGTTTTCTGCTGCCTTCGTTACGGTCTCATGAATTCGCTTAGCCAGGGTGTCCGGCTGTTTGGCAGACACGATCCAGACGTAAATCGCTTTACGGGTTGAAGGAGGGAAGGCCTCAAAATTTTTCAATGCTTTTTTCTTTCCTGTAAAGGCCTTTCGAAGCACAGAAGGCATTTTCAGTTCTTCGATGTCGTCAAGAAATCCCCAGGAACCGTTCTTCTTGGCTGCTTCAATCTTTGCAAGGCCCGCGTCAGTCATCAGGCCTTGTTGAATCAAACGTTCAATGCGGGCCTTATTGATTTTACTCCAGACGCCGCGAGCTTTTCTTGGTGCAAAGTACTGCAAGTGACTTGTTGCATCACGCTTGTGGGCGACGCTATCGATCCAGCCAAAGCATAGGGCCTCTTCAACGGCTTCGACATCTTTGACATTGGGGACCTTGCTGCCCTTGTTCTGAAGGATAAGCCAGATACCTTTTTCCTTATCGTGGTTCTTTTTTAGCCAGTTTCTCCATGCAGCCCTGTTCCGGGCATAGATTTCGTTGGCCTTCATCCGTACTTACGCGTACAACGCTTGTTTCTGTTCAGCCACTCGTTCGCTCTCGATATACTCATCGTAAGTCATCAGTTTATCGATGAAGCCATTGGGCGATAACTCAATAATTCGAGTTGCAACAGTTTGTGTGAATTCGTGGTCGTGAGAAGTAAAAAGAACGGTACCAGGGAAATCTTTCAAAGCATTGTTGAACGCTGTGATGGACTCCAAATCGAGGTGGTTGGTAGGTTCATCAAGGATAAGAAGGTTGGCGCCGGCCAGCATCATGCGCGAAATCATACACCGCATTTTCTCTCCTCCCGACAGCACACTGCACTTCTTGAATACTTCTTCGCCCGAGAATAGCATTTTTCCAAGAAAGCCCCGGATGTATACTTCGTCCTTGTTTTCCTCCGTCGCGAATTGCCTTAACCAATCGATGAGATTATCATTTGACTGAAAGTAGGTTTCGTTGTTGAGCGGCAGGTAAGCAGGGGTGATGGTCTGGCCGAAGTTGAATGATCCTTTATCAGCCTTTTTTTCACCAGCAAGGATTTGAAACAGGGTGGTGATGGCAAGACTATCCTTGCCCAGGAACGCGATCTTCTCACCCTTATTGACAAAAAGTTCAAAATCCTTGAACAAGCGGTTGTCATTGAGTCCACACGTCAGGTTTTCAATGTGCAAGACCTGGTCGCCGGCAGTGCGGTTTTGCTGGAAGATGATTGCGGGATAACGGCGAGTGGACGCCTGAATTTCATCCACGTTGATTTTCTCCAGCAGTTTTCTTCTGCTGGTAGCCTGCCGCGACTTGGAGGCATTGGCGCTAAACCGCGCAATGAACTCCATGAGTTCTTTTTTCTTGTCTTCAGCTTTCCTATTCGCAGCACTTCGCTGGGCGAGCGCCAGTTGACTGGATTGATACCAGAATGAATAGTTTCCTGTAAAGAGCCTGATGGCATTGAAATCGATGTCAACGATGTGGGTACAAACCGTATCCAGAAAGTGACGGTCGTGAGAGACAACGATCACTGTGTTTTTGAACTCGAGCAGAAAATCCTCCAGCCACCCAACCGTTTTCAGATCCAGATCATTGGTAGGCTCATCGAGGATAAGAATATCAGGATTGCCAAAAATGGCTTGCGCCAATAGAACACGGACCTTCAGGTTACCACTCAGCTCTTTCAGCAATTTGAAGTGATCGGCTTCACCAATACCAAGTCCACTGAGCAGAGCAGCAGCATCTGATTGAGCGTTCCAGCCATTCATCTCTGAAAAATCATGCTCGAGCTCAGATGCCCGGATGCCATCAGCCTCGGAAAAATCAGGCTTTGCATAGATGGCATCTTTCTCCTGCATGATGCTCCACAGCTTTGCGTGTCCCATCATCACCGTATCAAGGGCAGACACCTCGTCATAGGCATAGTGATTCTGACGAAGAACAGCCATTCGCTTGCCCGGCTCAAGGGCTACATTGCCGCGGGTAGGGTCGATGTCGCCTGAAAGGATTTTGAGGAAGGTTGATTTTCCAGCCCCATTGGCCCCTATGACCCCATAGCAGTTGCCGTTGACGAATTTGAGGTTGACTTCATCAAACAATACGCGCTTTCCGAACTGCAGAGAGAGGTTATTAACGGCAATCATGGAATTTCAAAAATGAGGGGCAAAGATAATCGATTTTTGATCCCGATGACGTGCTGATGCGACGAGGATTTTAGGGCATGAGTCTGTAAAAACTGGTTTCCTTTCCATTCATGATTTCAGTTTTTAAGTGCACCATACCGAGACGCTCACAAACTCCCTTTGAAGGGGCGTTGATCGTGTCAAAGGAGGCGGTGAGTTCACGGAATTGGAGGACTTCCAGCGCATAATGGCAAACGGCACGTGACGCCTCCGTAGCAAAACCTTGCCCGATGTAACCAGGAAGCAAACCATAAAGTAGTTGAGGCTGACCCTCATCAAAGAACATCCACAGTCCCGCAAACCCTGCAAAAGAATGGTCAGCCTTGATAACGATTTTCCAGAGCCCCCATCCCTTGTCTTTGAAATGAGTTTCATTCACCTTGAGAATGTCGAGGGCCTGATCTGACGAGATGATGTCGTCGTCCCATAGGTACTTCCTAACATACGGATCAATGAATGTCTCATGAAGGAGCTGATGATCCATCAGGGTGAACGGAATCAGCGTGAGTCGTGAAGTATCGAGGATCAGGTGGTGGAGTTCCATAGTCGCAAAATAGGAAATCCTGTTGGTTGGAATTACTCGCCATTATTCCTTGCCATCGACCTTATTTTTCATTTACTTTCTTATCCTAAAATCCAACAAACCCATGAAAAAAATCCTCATCGTCTGTCTTGTGTTGTCTGTTGTGTCTTGCAAGAAGCAAGAGTATGACGTTGTTATCCGCGGCGGAACCGTGTACGATGGCTCCGGAAAGCCGGGTATTGTCACTGATGTCGCGCTGAACGCTGATACGATTGCAGCCATCGGCGATATGTCTGGGGCAGTGGGTAAAACAGAGGTGGATGCCAAGGGCCTCGCAGTTGCCCCAGGCTTTATCAACATGTTAAGTCATAGCTGGGAGACGCTCATCCTGGATGGTCGGGGCCAAAGTGATGTGAGGCAGGGGATCACTCATGAAGTGCTTGGCGAAGTGTCCATCGCACCCATGAGCGAGCAAATGAAAAAGGAGGCACGTGAATCCATGGAGAAGTACCCTGACTTCAAATACGATATTCAATGGACAACACTGGGAGAATATCTTGAATATCTTGAGAAGAAAGGAATTTCACAGAACATCAGCTCGTTTGTCGGATTGAATACGGTGCGGACCAATACCCTTGGTTATGCCAATAAGGCACCATCAGCCGTGGAGTTGGAGACAATGAAAGGGTTGGTCAAGCAGGCGATGGAAGAAGGAGCGCTGGGTGTTACAACGGCATTGATCTACGCCCCCGGGAATTATGCAACCACAGAAGAACTGGTTGAGCTAAGCAAAGTAGCTGCTCCTTATGGGGGCATGTACATTGCTCATATGCGCAGTGAAGGCAACAATATCTATGGCGCTGTCGCTGAAACCATCCGCATTGCAAGAGAAGGCGGACTTCCCGTTGAAATCTATCACCTCAAGATGGCCGGTATAGACAACTGGGGTAAACTCGATTCAGTAGTTGCCATGATTGCAACGGCAAACAAGTCAGGATTGAAAGTTACAGCGAACATGTACACCTATACCGCTGGGGCCACCGGACTTGATGCAACGATGCCGACATGGGCGCAGGAAGGTGGGATCAATGAATGGATCAAACGTTTGAAGAATCCGGCCATCCGCAAAAAGGTCCTCAAGGAAATGCAAACGCCAACAGATAAGTGGGAGAACATGCTACGCACATGCGGCGGACCTGAGAACGTACTCTTTCTAGGCTTTAGCAAGGATTCACTGAAGCAATACATCGGCAAGACACTCAAAGAGGTTGCTGCAATTCATGGCAAGTCCCCCGAGGAGACGGCCATGGATCTGGTCATCGCTGACCGTACGCGTGTGGAGACGGCTTACTTCATGATGAGCGAAGACAATATCAAAAGGCAGATAGCGCTGCCCTACGTGAGTTTTGGATCAGACGCAGGCTCACCAACTGCTGAAGGGATGTTTCTAAAGTACAAAGACCACCCACGTGCTTATGGCAACTTCAGCCGCTTGCTCGGAAAATATGTTCGCGATGAAAAAGTCATTCCTCTGGAAGAAGCCATCCGCCGACTGACTTCTTTACCAGCAGAGAATATCAAGGTGCGGAAACGCGGGACGCTCACTTCAGGATACTTTGCTGACGTGGTCGTGTTTGATCCTGCCAAAGTGCAGGACCATGCAACCTTTGAAAACCCGCATCAATACAGCACCGGCATGGTGCATGTGTTTGTCAACGGTACGCAGATCCTCAAAGATGGTGAGCATACCGGAGCCCGTCCTGGTCGTGTAGTGCGTGGACCTGGTTGGACGGGATGGCGATAGCCGTTACCGGTCGAGTACGTCCTGCCATTCCGTAACGCGGTCAAACACGGATTTGGCAAAAGGACACAGTGGAAGGATTTTCAGATTGTGCCTTCTGGCATGGTCTACGGCAGCGGCCACCAACTGCTTTCCGGCGCCTTTTCCTTTAAGAACATCGGACACTTCCGTGTGATCGATGATCAGTAGTTTGTCGCCAGCGCGGGAATAGCTCATCTCGGCAAGCCTGATGTCACCTTCCTCCATGTAGAACGCGCCTTTGGACTGGGATTCCTGATGCCTGATGTCCATACTTATTCGTCAAAGGATGAGTTCATCGCAATCTCTTCCCATAGCATGATATCCCTTCGGACCTCTTCCATTTTTTCTTTCATGCCCTTGAGCGTTCCGGGACCAAGAGGAAGCCGCAGGGATTCGTAAGGACCTTCCACGGCCTTGATCATGGCCTTTGCTGCTTTGACCGGATCGCCGATTTGATTCCCGTGGGCCTTGTCATAGTACTCACGCATCTTGCCTGCTGAAGGAACGTAGTCGTCAAGCTCGTTGCTTGTCCGCGTGATGGACCTTCCTCCAAAGTCCGTCCTGAAGGGGCCGGGCTCTACAATGGTCACACGGATGCCCAGGTGCATCACCTCCTTTGCCAGGGCCTCGGACAGTCCTTCTACAGCAAATTTTGTTGAGTTGTATAGTCCCGCTCCCGCGCTTGCGCGGAATCCTGCGATCGATGAGATATTAAGAATGTGCCCACTCTTTTGCTGCCGAAAGTGAGGAAGAATGGTACGAATAACATCAAGCGTACCGAAGAAGTTGGTTTCCAACTGCGCCCTGATCTCCTGGTCAGTCACCTCTTCAATCGCTCCGATCAGGCCGTAGCCTGCATTATTGACCACGACATCAATCCGGCCAAAATGATTCAATGTATCCGCAACCGCTTTTCTTACCTGAGCCGGATTGGTAACGTCCATGGGCGGGCAGAGTACCTTGTTGCCGAATTTCTTTTTCAGGTCTTCAACGCTTGCGGGGTTGCGGGCTGTGGCAGCAACCTGGTAACCATTTTCCAGGAGTTCCTGTGCAAGGGCACGGCCCAGGCCTGTGGAGGAGCCGGTGATGAGCCAAACCTTCATGGCAGCTTGTTTACTTCGCGTAAGCGACGA
>JAEUUD010000085.1 GCA_016787625.1 Cyclobacteriaceae bacterium | reverse complement strand
GGTCAGCTTATCTTCCTGTTCAGCAAAATAGTCCTCCTCCATATCGTCCTGAAGTTTCTTCAGTTCAGGAATGAGGAATTCGTAGCCGAGTTTGATCACGGACATCCATCCGCTGATCGTCGCGAAGTATGCCTTGTTGGGTGTCACCCAAACGTATTGCGGAGGGCCGCCTGATCCTGTAAAGGCGTAAAGCTCCAGCTCCTCTTCAAAAGTATTGACCAACGCCTTGTGGCTCTTGACATGGACCGCGGTCAACTTGCCATTGGGAACTACATCGATCTCATGAACATGGCCGCGCTGCTTCAGCATCTGCTTCAGCGTCCATTCAATTTCACCGGGAGCGCCTTCCATCGGCGCATAGGCTACGGGGCCGCTCACGGTCTTCTGATCGTTCTCAATCTTGTTCTTCCACTTGGCAACGCCATTGGCAAGTTCATACGTCTCATCGACAGCGCCCTTGAAGTAATCAACGCCTGTTACCTTACGGAATACCACCTGGCCGTTTTCAACGGTAAGCTCAACCTGTTGCTTTGGCCCGCGGCCACGGTCGTTGTACTCGTACCGGTATAATATTTTTCCCTGGCCATTGGTCCAGACGAGCTGCTTGCCGGCAATCTTGCCACCAGATAGGATGGCAAACCGCGTGGTGTCTGTGGCGAGCAGTGAGTGAGACGCAAAAAGAAAGATCAGGAATAGTGGTTTTGCAACGCGCATCATGGGGGTGTTTATATGGTAAGGTCTTATTTCTTAAGCACAGTAAACTCAACCCGCCGGTTATTGGCTTGTCCTTCGGGTGTATCATTGGTATCGATCGGCTTGGATTCGCCATAGCCTTTGGCGGTGAGTCGGGATGTATCAATTCCCTGTTGCACGATGTAATCGACCACTGCCTGGGACCTTCCCTGCGACAGGGTGTTGTTGTATTCGTCGGTGCCTTTGCTGTCGGTGTGCCCGGAGATTTCAATTTCCACCGAGGGGTTTTGTGTGAGAAAGTCAACGACCTTGTTCAACTCGATGTATGACTCCGGCTTCAGGGTCGTCTTGTTGAATGCGAAATAGATATTTTTTAGCCTGACAGTCAGTCCCACTTCAATGGGCTCGAGGTAAATGTCCTTCGACACCGGCGAGAGGTCTTCAGCATTGAAGTCGACACTGTCACTGGCCGAAAGGAAACCTTCTGATGAAGCAGCAAGAACATAATTGCCCAGTTTGCCGACTTCGAGCGAGAATTTGCCGCCATCGGCAGAAACCGAATAGCTGCTCTTCCGGTCAGGGCGAAGGGCAAAATCCACCTTCGCATTGATCGGCTGATTGGTTTTTTTATTGAACACATTCCCTGCGATCACCAGTTTTTTGGCAATGGGCGTCAGGTAAACATCGGCTACGAGCGTGGTGTCATTTCCCAGTGGTGGAATGGCGATGGTCAAATCTTTCGGCTGATAGCCTGATGCGCTTGCACTCACCTGGTACTGGTTGGTCTCCGGAATGGGCGCTTCATACTTTCCTGTTGCCGGTGTTTTCAGGTTGGTCGGCTTCAGATCTTTGATGGTAACGGTTACGGAAGCCTGAATCGGCTGGCTTGTCTTTTCATCGAAAACAGTTCCTGCTACCAGCACCTTGATGGGCCGCGGTATGAGCACAAAGATGTCGAGGTTGCCGCCGTCGATGCGACTGTTGGCCCGCGCCGTGTACACATGGCCGTTGGCATCCATGGAAAAGTAATCATCACCGGCAGCCGTGTTGATCGGCTTGCCGACGTTGGTCACTTCCGACCAGTTGTTCCACGTATCGTCGAGCCGAGTAGACTTATATAAGTCAGCTCCGCCCTGACGACCGGCGCCAAGCCTGTCGCTGGCAAAGTAGAGTGTCTTGTTGTCCGGAGCGATGAAAGGTGCAAACTCGTCTGTCGCGTTGCTGATCTTGAGCTTTTCTGGTCTGCTCCAGCTGCCGCCTTGCTCATGGGTGATGTAGAGATCGCTTTTTACGCCATTGGCCAGCTCAGAAAAATAAAGCACCATGTGCTTCATGTCGGAGGAGATGGTAGCGCCATTGAATCTGCCTTTGGCCATCGCATCGAAATCTTTGATCTTTAGTTCATTCCAGCTGCCACCGGCGCTGACGAGCGTAAAGCCTTTCTCATCGCGGGAGCGCCCTCCCCTGACGAGCAGTGTGCCGTCGGTGAGGACCTGAAAGACCTGGTTGCTCTTGTTCTGGTTGAAGGGTGAAGCTAGGTGTGTCGGCGCCGACCAGACTTCCTTGTCATCCTTGGTGCTCATCCAGATATCCTGCGTCCCGGTCTTGCCGAATGTGTTGGACGGGTGGTCCACCACAAAGAAGTAGAGCTTCTTTCCGTCCGGTGAAATGACAGGAGCAGCATCGTGATAGGCTGAATTGATCTCCTTGATCTTGACCAGCTCATATCGCGGGGTAAACGTCTGCGAATAACCGATTGTGAAAGCAAACCAACAGAACGCGAATACCAGGATTCTCATGCAAATAACATTTGCAGGTAAAGTTAGCAGATTCAGGATTCTTTGCAGACCCCGGGAAAAACGAGGATTATGCCTGTCCTGTGCTCATTCCCGGAAGGGAAAGAAAGCCGCGGCCACTCATGGCGATGGCCACCAGAATGATCAGAAGGGCGAGGGCATTGAATACAAACATGCGCTTATGCTTGGCTCCGTCGTCTGTCATTTTCTTCGCAGTAATGCGGGCCATCGTGATCAACACAATGGCGATAAGCATCATGAGGCTGTGCTCGGTGGTCCAGTAGCGAAGGGATTGATTCTTCATGGCTTCACCGCTGAAGGAAACGAATGGACTAACGAAGAACAACAACAGACCGACCAACAGCTGCGTGTGGGTTGCAGAGAAAAGAGTCAATCCCAGCAGGTTGTCCGTCTTGCCAAACGGCTTCTTGCTGGTCATCCCGATGAATGAATTGACAATGACAACCAACAGCATGATGAGAACCAGGTAACGAAGCATGGAGTGGGTATGAAGGAGGCCGATGTACATAGTCAGTTGCTTTGACACAAAAGTAGGGATTGCCGCGCATAATTTGATGTTTCTGTCAGAATTGTCCTGCAGCGAGCCGTCAAAAAGGTGTGGTGAATATGAGGGTGCCTGTGTACATTACTCCAAATTCCTTTCACATGAGAAACATCGCTGTCATTTGTCTTGTGGCGTTCACCATTACCGCCACCGCACAAGGTCAACTTGGTTATCAGCGTCCACCGGACGACATCGCAAAACTGGTCGAGGCCCCGCTTACACCATCAGTGGGTTTGTCTCCCGACAAAACCTGGATGGCGCTTCTTGATAAATCTGACTTTCCATCCATAGAAGAATTATCAAGACCCGAACTCCGCATTGCCGGACTTCGCATCAACCCGGACAACTTCGGCCCCAGCCGCACCAATCCTTTTATAGGACTCAAGTTTAAGAACCTGAGGGATATGGAAGAGTACACGGTGAGTGGTTTGCCTTCACCCATTCAACTCAGCAGCCTGACCTTCTCACCTGACAGCAAGAAGGCCGCCTTTCTTCAGACGTACCCTGACCGGGTTGAGCTGTGGCTCGTGGACCTGACCACGATGACGGCAAAGCCACTGACAAAACGAAAAATCAACGCGACCTATACCAACAGCTACTCATGGACTTCCACTTCCAACCAGGTGATCTTCCTCGCTGTCGTCGCAGACAAGGCCTTGCCACCGAAGACACGCGTTCCGGGTGGCCCTGTGATCGAAGAAAATCTTGGCAAGAAGGCGCCGTCGCGCACCTATCAGGATTTGCTGAAGAATCCTTATGATGAGGCAGCATTTGATTACTACTGCACGTCACAGCTGTATGCTGTTGCCCTTGACGGAACAGAAAAACCAATTGGAACCCCTGGCATCTATGCAGCCTTCAGCACCTCACCGGACGCCTCCATGTTATTCTCGAGGGTTATTCAAAGGCCTTACTCCTATTTAGTGCCCGCTTCCCTCTTCCTTCAATCAGTACAACTGACAGACATGAACGGGAAATTGATCAAGAAACTTCCTGATGTACCGCTTGGCGACAATATTCCTGTTGGATTCAGTTCAGCGATGAAAGGCCCGAGAAGCTACGGATGGCGGTCTGATCAGCCTGCTACTTTGCATTGGGTTGAAGCGCTCGACGAAGGTGATCCGAAAGTAAAAGCCGCCCTTCGCGACAAGGTGATGACGTGGAGTGCGCCGTTTGCCGGAGAACCCACGGAGTTGATCAGTCTTCCCTTGCGCTATGCCGGCATTTCGTGGGGCAACGACAAGACCGCGTGGGTCTATGAGTTCTGGTGGAACGACCGGAAAACAAGAACCTACCAGGTTGATCCGTCGAATACTGCAAAAAAGAAAGTCGTCTTTGACCGGTCATCAGAGGATTCCTACACTGACCCTGGAGATGTGCTGATGACCGTCAATGCTTATGGACGTCTGGTCATGCAAATCAACAGTGACAACACGGTGTTTCTCGACGGCGTCGGATCTTCTCCCGAAGGCGACAGGCCCTTCATCGACAAGATGGATCTTGCCAGCGGGAAGACCTCCAGGTTATGGAGAAGTGAAGCGCCTTATTACGAATATGTCGTTGGTGTGCTCGATGCGAAGAAGATGACATTGATTACGGCGAGAGAATCGCAAACAGAAACGCAGAACTTCTTTCTAAGGACCATTGGATCAAAAACTCCCGTGCAGATCACGAGCTTCCCGCATCCTTATCCGCAAATCAAGGATGTGAAAAAGCAGGTACTCAAGTTCAAGCGGGCGGATGGTGTTGATCTCACCGCCGACTTGTATTTACCTCCGGGGTACACAAAGGAAAAAGGTCCACTCCCCACATTCTTCTGGGCGTATCCTGAAGAGTTCAAGTCAAAACAAAACGCAGGACAGGTGAAAGGTTCGCCTTATACTTTCACGCGGATCAGTTCGGGCAGTCCGATTTACTGGGTGGTGCGGGGCTACGCTGTTCTTGACAATGTGTCGATTCCCATCGTTGGTGAAGGTGACAAAGAGCCGAATGATACCTATGTGGAGCAACTCGTGGCGAGCGCGAAGGCTGCTATTGAGTACGGCGCTTCGCTGGGGGTTGTTGATCCCAAGAGGGTTGGTGTAGGTGGCCATAGCTATGGAGCCTTCATGACGGCCAACCTGCTTGCGCATACCGACCTGTTCAAGGCGGGCATTGCGCGAAGCGGGGCATACAACCGGACCCTGACACCTTTTGGTTTTCAAAGTGAGGAGCGCACCTATTGGGAGGCTCCTGAAGTGTACGCCAGTATGTCGCCGTTCACCCATGCCGATAAAATCAAGACACCCATTTTGTTGATTCACGGTGAAGCCGATAACAATTCAGGAACATTCCCGATCCAGACAGAGCGGTTCTACAATGCCATCAAAGGTCATGGCGGCACAGCACGGTATGTGCTCCTTCCTTATGAAAGTCATGGCTATCGCGCCAAAGAATCGGTCATGCACATGTTGTGGGAAATGGACAACATGCTGGAGACGTACGTGAAGGGAGACGCCATGAAAGCCAGGATTGAAACCAAATAAGTGAATCGCGTTGCGTACCTTGGTTCAGGCATGAAATCACGGCTCCTGCTTTTTCTTCTTTTGCTGCTTCCTGCAGGGTTGCGTGCCGCAGCGCCGGACACCGCACGCGTTGGCGCCTTTGTCATCAGCGTTCATGATATCAATTTTCATGACAAGGAATACACGGTGAGGTTCTGGTTATGGTTCCTCTATAAGAATCCTGAATTTGATTTCACTTCACAGCTTGACATTCCCAATGCCAAGACCATTGAGCCTCCGGAATCCATCATCGACACGGTCGATGGAAAGGCGTGGGTCATGCTGAAGATGAAATGTACCATGAAGGAAAACTGGTCAGTTCAGGATTTTCCATTTGATACGCAGCACCTCAGGGTGCAGATTGAAAACAGCATCCTGGACAATACCGTGCTCATATTTGATCCCGATCTAAAAGGCAGCAAGTTCGATGATGAAGAGGCCATTGACGGCTGGACCATCCGCAACTTCACCGTAGGTGTGCGCGACAATCATTATGACACGGGCTTTGGCGACCCCCGCGAAGGCAGGCATCAACAGACTTTCTCGCAGTTTACCATCGACATGGATATTGAACGCAATGCATGGGGCTTGTTTATGAAGATCTTCCTCGGCATGTACATTGCCTTTCTGATCGCCATCATCAGCTTTACACCACATCCTTCAGAAATGGAGCCGCGCTTTGGCTTGCCTGTGGGTGGTTTGTTTGCAGCTGTTGGTAATAAGTACATCATCGATTCGCTGTTGCCTGAGTCATCTCAGTTTTCACTGGTTGACACCCTGCACGCGCTTACGTTCATTGCAATTTTTGGCACACTCCTCGTATCTGCCATTGCCCTCAAGCAGTATGATAATGGCCGTAAAGAGTTGTCTGAGCTAACCAATCGTCGTGGCGCCAGGATTGTGGTCACCATCTACGTCGTCTTGAATATCATCTTTATCGCCTTGGCCGTCGTCTAGGTCCCTGACTCCTTTAGTTTCTCTTTCATCTTTTCAACCTTTCCCATCAACCTAAGTACACGGTAAAAGTGAATAGCGAGACCTATTCTCAACGCCAGATATCCATATTTTATTGATATCAGGATAATAATCAAAACGAGCCCCTTGCCCATTTCTTTAACTTCTTCCTTAGCCTTCTCTTCCGGGAACAATTCCGGCCAAAGTCCATAGAAAATTTCACCAGCTGTATGCACACAATAAAAACGGAATACGTAAATCAGAATTTGTTCATGAATCGAGGGATTCATTTTATAGTATCTCGCGAAGGCCATGTAGCTAAAACACAGTCCGAGGTAGGTCAACGGTTCGATCAGGGAGGCGGAGTAAGAGAAAAAGAAAATTGAACCGGCGCAAAATGACCCTCCCAGTATTAACAAGATAATGTACTGATCCTTGATTTCCTTTTCGTATGACTCAATGATGATTGACTCTGCAACCTTGTTCATCTTGGATTCTTTGAATCGATCACGATGGTTACCGGGCCATCATTAACCAGACCGACCTTCATGTCAGCACCAAACTCGCCAGTGGCAATGTTTTTTCCAATCTGCATTCCCAGCGCCTTGATAAACTGTTCGTATACAGGAATGGCCTTTTCCGGTCTGGCAGCCTGAATGTATGAAGGCCGGTTGCCTTTCTTTGTGCTGGCGTGAAGAGTAAACTGGCTGACCAGCAGGATGTCCCCTGAAACTTCCTTGACATCGAGATTCATCACGCCGTTCGCATCATCGAAGATGCGCAGGTTAGCAACCTTGGCCGACATCCATTCGATGTCTTCTGGTCCATCGGCATCTTCGATTCCCACGAGGATCATGAGTCCCTTCCCGATGGATGATTTGATCAGTCCGTCAATTGTTACCGAAGCACTGGATACCCGTTGGATGACGCAAATCATGTGTCAGTAATTCTGAAGTTCACCTGAATGATGAACATGAGTGCCTTTTTGCTTTTGCCTTGCCAACGCCAGCATGGCCTTCGCGACCTTAACCGATTCAATGGCCTTGTACTTCTTTGGGATGGCAAAATCGAGCACCTTCATCACCACCTTGCCCGTCGACTCACCACTGCGGTCATCCTTCCGGTCGCCAAGCAATAAGGAAGGCTGCAGGATGTGTATCGTTTCAAATCCCACAGATGAAATTGCTTCTTCCACTTCTCCCTTTACACGGTTGTAAAAAATGCTTGATGACTTGCTGCTGCCCATCGCCGTAATGATAAGAAACTGTTTTGCGCCAAGGGCATGGGTCTGTCGTGCCAACGAAAGAGGATACTCATAATCCACCTTCCTGAATGCAGCTTGTGATCCGGCTTGTTTGATCGTTGTGCCCAGGCAGCAGAACACATCATCCGCCTGCAGGTCCCTTCCGGCATCAGCCAGGGAATCAAAGTTGACTACCTTATTGACAAGCTTCGGATGCTGAATCCCTAACGGCTTCCGCACCAACGCGATGACCTTGTCATAGGATGGCTCTTCCAGCAATAAGTTCAGCAACTGTGAACCTACCAGGCCTGTTGAGCCGGCGATCAGGGCCGTAGCCATCAGAACGTTTGCTGAATTTCCTTTTTCAGTTCACTAAGGGCGTGACTGATGGGCTCAACCTGTTTCTCCAGCGTCAGCTCGAATATTTTTCTGGAAAGGTCAAGGCCCGTGGCTTCAGGACCCATACCGGAAGATGCCTCATTGATCATAATGGTAAGGTCTTCCTTCGCATTGCGCACCATGTTCCAGACATCCTCACTCATGTAAATCTGCTGCGACACATTGTGGTTATACTCATTCCTTATCTCGTCGAGCAAGATCTTATGCAATTCCTTGGCCGAATAAATCGGATTGTTGAGACGAAGCAGCAGGTTGGGTGGAGACATTCGTTCCAGGAACAGGCAAATCCTTTCGTAGGCCTGAAGACGGTTGGGAAGAATGGTTTCAATTGACCGGCTTCTGACTTCCAGTCGCTTGAGTTCAATTTCCTTGTTGATGAACGACTTGACAGTCAGGTAAACGGCGTACAGGACAATCGAGGCCGGCAGCAGGATTTTTCCGTATTCAATGAGGGCATCCATAATGTTCAAATTCAGTAAAAGGTGGTTAAAATTAGATAATTTTGATGACGAGATACTATAAACGATTGCCGACCGACTTGTTATTGTGTCACCTCCTCAACCTGTCACATTAAGCAAAAAAGCCGCAGAAGAAGTGCGGCGCATCATGCAGACCAAGAACATCCCTGCCGATTATGGATTGAGGGTGGGTATCCGGGGAGGTCACGGCTGCGGCGGCGCCCAGCTTATCCTTGGTTTTGACAAGCAGAGGGATACTGATGTGGATTATTCCCTGGAGGGCATTTCCGTCTACATCGACAAGAAACACATGCTGTATGTGGTCGGTAAGGAAGTTGACTTCTATGAAGGTGCTGATGCGAGGGGATTTGTCTTCGTGGAACCTTCGAAAAACACCTAATCCATTCCGTTGCCAAGCCAAAGCCTATCGCTTGCGCTGAATGCTGACAGACGCCTTTTTACAAACGCCTCCAATGGGCGGATTGAACTTGGAGATACTGATGTGAACCGAAATGGCCTGGGGAAACGAAGAGAGGATTTTTCCGGCGATGTTATGACCCACACGTTCGAGAAGTTTTGACGGTTTCGCCATTTCCTCTTTCACCACATCGTATAGCCGCTCATAGTTGATGGTGCCTGCCAGATCATCCGAAAAGGCAGAGGAATCAATTTCCGTTTCCACGGAAACATCCACCTCAAATTTGTTGCCCGATGATCGTTCCTGTGGGTAGACTCCGTGATATGCGTGAAACTCGAGACCTTCGAGAATAACCTTACCGGTCATGCCACCTCGTCAAAGAAAGAGCGCGTAGGTTCTGTAGGAGCTGGTGTTGGCGGTGTTGGTGAAGCCGAAGGGACCCGCATACGACGGCTCTCGTTCTCAGGATAGGACAATTTCTTGGCTTCACGCTTCGCCAAAGTCAGGTGATCATCCACGTTGAAGGTCTTGATGGTTTGTCTGGACCTTTCCGTGCGGTCCAGCACTTCATTGGCAAGCCGTTTCAGGTCATCGACCATGTTGTTGCGGTGTGACTCCATCGACTTGTAGTTCTGCACCAGTTCTTTCAGGTTGTCTTCCATTTCCGCCAGGATCTGACGTGATGTCGCGTCGGCGTCTTCGATGGTGTTCTTGGCCTTATCGCGGGCCTCATGGAGAATTCCTTCGGCATTCATCTGGGCTTCGCGAAGGTGAAGCTCCGCTGCCTTGCTGGCTTGTTCAATGACGTTGGCTCCGGTATCCTCGGCCGTCTTAAGTGTCTTGAACAAGGAAGTTTCTACTTCGCGCAGTTTGGCAACCTCGCGCTCGCAATGTTCCAGCTTTGACTTAAGGTCTTTCGTTTCATCCAGCAGGCGCTCCCATTCCTGGGATAGCGACAACAGAAATGCATTCACTTCATCTTTGTCATAACCCCTGAGGGTACGCTCAAATGTTTTTTGGCGGATTTCCAGTGGTGTTACTTTCATGACGTAGGGGTTTACGTGTAGTTTAAAAAATTACGTCCCAAATAGATATCGTACGATCATCACTGGCGCTTACGATACGGTTGTTGAACGATGACCACAGCAACTTGTTGACCGAAGTACCATGTCCTGCATGCCGGGCTTTGTCGATAACCTTCAACAGTGTCAGGTCTTCTGTGCGCCAGACCTTGACCGACTTGTCCATGCTGCAAGTTACAAAATGTTTCCAATCCGGGCTAAATCTCACATCGTTGATCGCATAGAGATGTGCCGCAATTTCACTTTTCAGGCGGTATTCGTTGTCCGTTTCCCACACTTTGAGCTTGGCATCCCGGGAACCACTCAGCAGCCAGCTTCCATCCTGAGAGTACTTAACGGTAAAAACCGAGTTGGCGTGTGCTATGAAGGTCCTTAATAATTTATAATCATCAAGGCCATACACCCTGATATGGTGATCGCTGTAGCCAATGGCTACCTCCTTCTTTAGAGGATGGATCGCGATGGTTCTGGCACTTTGCGTGGCATCTTCCAGTTTTTTCTCAACCGTCAGGGTTGATAGGTTGATGACCATGACTGAACCATCTCCGCAGGCTACCCATGCCTGCCTGCCGGCAATTTTGATATCATAGTAGGCAGCGGAATGCAGACGGAGTGATCCAATCTCCTTTTGTGCCTGCCAGTCAATCACATGAAGTCCTTCGTAGTTGTGACCGGCAAGGAGATGACCGGAAGTACTGTCATAGGCAAGCGCATACACAGAGGTCTTCATCCTTGCCACAAGGGCTCCATCCTCTTGCCCGTGAGTCCAGCGGACAATCATCCCGTCGCCTGAGCCAGAAAAAAAAGTCGGCGTTCCCGGTATTTCCTCCAGGGTGTAAACACAATCGTGATGACCGGTAAGTGTACTTGCCTTGTTTACCTGCACCTTGCTCATGGGGAAGTGTTGTTTATAACAAGTAACTTTCTGCAAAATTGATGGAGAACAAGAGATTAACCTAATGCCACTTTCAAAAATAGAATCACTTGGAACCGGTCGCGTGTGGGGCGTTTGGCTCGTTACAGAGACAGAAACCGATTTGTCATTTCTTTCTTTCGAATCCTGTCCCGAAGACCTGGTTCATCCGCAGAAGCGTCTTGAGTGGCTTGCCGGGCGCGCGTTGATCAGAACCCTTCTGGAGAAAATTGATCTTTCTTACGATGGCATCCGCAAGGATGAATTTGGGAAGCCATTTCTTAAGACACATCCGCATGCCATTTCGCTGTCCCACTCCTATCCATATGTGGCTGCCCAGATCGACAAAGACCAGGCCGTCGGTATTGATGTTGAGCAACCCAAGGAAAAGCTCAGGCAGGTGGGTCCACGGGTTCTGACGGCCGCTGAAGTCGCCGACGCCCAGGATGACCTGACCAAACTATGTATTTATTGGTGTGCCAAAGAAGCCATGTACAAGTTGTTCGGAAAGAGAAACCTGATGTTCACTGACCACCTTTCCGTGGACCCTTTCACCCTTGCGGGAACGGGCAAGCTGCAAGGATGTATCCAGATCAAAGGAGACGAGCGCCAGGTTTCGATGAGCTATCGCGTTACAGAAGAGTATGTTCTCGTATATACGATCTGAAAAGATCAAATTCATGAAACTGTCACTACT
>JAEUUD010000084.1 GCA_016787625.1 Cyclobacteriaceae bacterium | reverse complement strand
GAGATTACCCTGGAGAGCCTCACGTACACGTTCAGGTGTACTGGGCTGAGGTGGAATGGGAATGGGTGAAATTGGAGGTGACATAGTGAAGTCGGTATAATAAGCCTGAAATCCATCCATCCTGTTGCTGTTAAGTATCAACCTTGCCGACAATCGGCCAAGGTTGAGCCCTGTGTTAATTCTTAGGCCATATCCATCAGGTCCCTTCGACATATTGCTTGATTCGGGTTGCATCTGATAGTTTCCGGAGACGCGGACATCGACAACACCAAAATCCTGTCCATAGGCGAGACTGTTCGACAGTAACCACTGATGGCCGGAATAATCTTCTGACCCATATGAATACGTAGTATAGCTATTGGCCTCGAAGGTGGGCTTTGCGAATCCTTCTCCTGTCTTTGATTTCAGAATTAGTGCTCCACGACTACCGCTGCCGCCAAAGGGTAATGATGCATTAGGACCCAGGATGGCTGTTGCCGATTCAACATCAAACGCGTTGAGGTTGTTGACCTGCCCCGGCAGCAGTTTGAACGGGATTCCATCCACCACCATCACCGGGGTATTAAATCGCCATGTCATTGTATCGACTTGTGTTCCAGGAGAAATAATCATCCCTGGCACCTGCCCACGAAAGGAGTTGAAGACAGAAAGGCCCTGGTTGTACCTGTAGCTGTCTTTGGTGATCAAAGGGACCGCTGCAAAAGTTGCTTCGGTCATGGGAGTCTGTGGCATGCCATTTAATGCGGGCACCTTATGAGTATGCGATCCGGAGTCAAGTCGAACGGAATCCTGTTGACCCATGGACGAAACCACCACCGCCAAAACCAGGAGCACCGTTAATCGCATTTCCAAATGTAATCAAATGTCAAAAACAACGGTCAGCGAGGTTCTTTTTAGTAATTTTGATCATGCGCCTTATCATCATCCTTCTCATTTCCACCATCTCAACCTCTTTTGGTCAGGACATCCAGGTCGAGTACGACAAGGACCGTGATTTGTCACGGTACAAGTCTTTTACCCTGGGCGAAGGTGAGGTCATTACGCCAAAAGACAGAAGGACAGGCAATGAGGCCACTTTGCACAAATGGGTGAAGGACGCCATCACAACCGAGCTCACTGAGAAGGGCCTGACCAAGGTTGACTCTGCGGGCGACTTGCTGGCAACCTATGTCATCGGGACACAGCAGCGCAGTACCCTTGGGAATCTCGGACCCCTGGGCACAGCGCCCAACAACAGCAGCCAGATCTGGTCACGTGACTATCAGGTAGGCAGCCTGATCATTGACCTCAATGACCGAAACAGAAACCTAATCTGGCGCATCAATGCCAATACCGATGCCGCGGCCACCGACATCGAACAACTGATCGATCAGGTGGTATCCGCGGGCTACAAGAAATTCTCACTAAAGCCCAAGAAAGTCAAGAAGAAGAAATAGTGTCATCACTGTGTACAAATCCCTTATCCGCCCCCTGCTATTCCTTCTTAGCCCTGAACGCGCACATCATTTTACTTTCCGATTACTTTCATTGATTTGTCGCATCCCCGGTGTAGGCCGTTGGCTCGGATGGTTGTACACCCTCAAGGATCCTTCTCTGGAGAAGAAACTGCTGGGGCTGACGTTTCCAAATCCAGTTGGCCTGGCAGCAGGCTTTGATAAAGACGCAAGACTCATTGATGAACTGTCCTGCTTTGGCTTTGGCTTTATCGAAATTGGAACAATCACTCCTGTTGGGCAGCCAGGCAATGATAAGCCGAGGTTGTTTCGACTCTCCACGGATCAGGCCCTGATCAATCGCATGGGTTTCAATAATGATGGTGCCGAAGATGCTGCAAAGCGCCTGCGTGCAAGAAGATCAAGGGTCATTGTTGGAGGGAACATAGGTAAAAACAAATTGACTGCTAACGAACATGCAGAAAACGACTATGTCCGCTGTATTGAAGCCCTGTATCCTTATGTCGATTATTTTGTAGTAAACGTTAGTTCGCCCAACACACCCGGCCTTCGTGAGCTTCAGGAAAAAGAACCACTAAGAAAATTGCTCGAGCGCATCCGTTCTATCATTCGCACCAAAGACATTAGAAAACCTATACTTCTCAAGATTGCTCCGGACCTGACAGTCGATCAATTGGATGAGGTTGCTGTTGTGCTTCGCGAATCTGCGGATGGTGTCATCGCTACCAACACAACGACATCACGTGAGGGCCTTTCGACAGATCCCGGTCGAGTGGCAAAGTACGGACCGGGTGGGCTGAGCGGAGCTCCATTAAAAAATCAGTCGCTCGAAGTCGTCCGTCACTTGCGAAAGATCCTTGGCAAAGAATATCCCATTATTGGCGTGGGAGGCATCATGCTGCCAGAGGATGCCGTGGATATGCTTCGGGCTGGAGCAGATCTTGTTCAGATCTACACGGGTTTTATTTACGAAGGCCCGGGCCTCGTTGCCGCGATCAATCGCGAAATCCTTTCAGTTGGTTGAGGCTTAGTTTTTCTTGCCTTCGATGACCGGTAAATTTACTTTTCCCCGTATAACGGTGGTGGGCAGCGTTCCGGTGATCGTCCTGCTGTTGGCTACCGGGACATCAACGGCTGAGAAGTTGCTGAAATCAGCTCCTGCCTTGGAGAATGTCTGAACGAGAATCGGATCAATGTCGGTGATATCCCATTTGTTGAGGTTGGCGGCTGTATAAATTCCATCAATTTCAGTTGTTCCAGCCTCCGCATTATTCACGATTTTTATAAAGGTGATCTTGAAGTTCATCGGGTCTTCAGAGCCTTCATAGTAGTTGCAGCTCAGTCCATAGTCTCCATCGGGGAGTGGTGCGCTAGGCAGGAACATGAATTCAGGAGCAACAAAGCTAGCCCTGCTGGAGTTGATGTTGGTAAGAACGAGGTCACCAGCATCATTATCGGCCCATAGAAACAGATCCATATCCACATCAGTGTAATTGTCTCCAGGCTCCGTGCCCCAATCCAGAACAACCAGGAGTCCGTCTTCCTGTTCAATGGTGACAGATATTTCGTCGTCGCGGGTGATTTCGATGTTCTCGCTGTTCACCTTATCAATGGAGATCTCAAATGTTTCCGGGTCCTCCAGAATGAAGTCGGAATAAAGTTTTATCTCGATAGCACCTGTGGTTTCACCTTTCAGGATTTGAACCTCCAGATACTCACTCGTGATTTCATAATCGTAGGATGAATTCGATCCTGACGCAGTGATTTTATCAACGGCGGTTCCACTGAGCTTGTATTCAATGGTGATATCCTCTGTATATGCCTTGTCGATAACTACGTCGATAGAAACCGTTTGATCGGCTTCGTTGACGGTCAATGTTGTTGATGAAAAAGAAAGCTTTGGCTTGACGAAAGGTTCATCCTTCTTGCAAGAAGTAATCACCATGGTACTGACGCCCAGAAGGACGATGATCTGAGACAGAACGTAGAACTTTCTCATAAGCTTTGAATTTAACTGATAACAAAAGTACTATTTGTCGACCATTTTGTCTCCCTTTTAGCAGGACATGAGAGGAGGTTTGGAAAATTAATCCTCTAATTTTTTACCCACTTTCTGATGACGGTCGATTCCCCTAACCCTATTTGCAGGATGTACAAGCCAGAAGGAAGGCCCTGGGTGTCTAATCGGGTTTTGAATTTTTGCTCTGTCTTAAGGATGGTGACAGGCCGTACGGCGTTGGTACCCAGCAATGAATTCAATTGAATACTTACAGGCCCAACGTATGAATTTTCCATAATAAGATCGACATAGGCCGATCCTGGATTGGGTGAAATCTCCACCTTACTTTCTACGGGTGATTCATTTAGCCCCGTTACAAGGTCGCTCACGTAGACCGTTGTCGATGCGGTTGTATGACAAAGCTCAAGGCCTGATCCGGCCGCCGTGTAGACGGTGGTAACCGTTGGTCGCACGATCAGTTGGGGTCCAGCAACATCCACGACAGATCCATCATCGGAACTCCATACAAAGACACTTGCGCCGCGAGCGTTTAGCACAACCTGCTGTTGCGGTGAAATGATGATCGCTGAGGAAGCAATCTGAACTGATGGATTTACACCAACAATAGGCCTGATGTCCATGGCAATGTTGGCGCCGAAGGCGATGGTGTAAGGACTCCAGACACCTGTGGAGGATTTGGTCCACGATGTCGACCCGGTAGCTTCTCCGTTATCTGAAGAAACAATGGCAAGTTTTTCGCCTCCTGTATAACTCAACTCAATGCCCACCTGGAAAGGCCGACTGAACACAGGGGTCTCTCTGTCAAAGGTGATAACTGTCGGTCGATTGTTGTCGATGTCTTCTTTGATCTGCTTGAGCAATACAACCTTCTTTTCCACAACAGAGCCGGGCCCATTCTGCAGCCCACGGGCATTCCAGACTACCACATTGACCGTCGCCTCTTCATTGGTTGACTCCAGGTGACCGAAGTTGATTTCTACACCGCTGATGTATTCATATCCTTGTGTGTTAACAAAGAATTCCGAAATAGCCATGGTGCCTGTGCTGTTATGGCCTGTCAGGTATCCCGTGTAAGCGCCAAAATCCGAAAGCGGTAGCACCGACGGCGTATATGCAGGCAGGAAGTTGGTTAGCTCACTGCAAAGTCCTTCCTCGGAAACAGTAATATAGTCGACCGCCTCCAGGGGTATGGATGAGCCCAGCGTATTGGTAGCCGTTAATGTTACTTTATACTCACCAGGCACGTGGTACTTGACTTTAGGATTTCTTTGAGTAGAAGTGTTCGGATCACCACCTTCAAATATCCATGACCAGCCATTGGGGAAGTTGGTTGACAGATCGGTGAAGGCCACCTGACCGCCCAGGAGCACGAGTTGCTTGTCGGATGTGAAGTTGGCTGTAGGAACATCTGCAACAATCGGACTGCACAGGTTGGCTTCGATGAGGGTCTTACGCCTCGGACTCAGCGCCATGACAGCCTGCATCCTGGTCTTCTGACCGTTGGTGAAAATGTTCATGCAGGCATCATCGGAATAGTCCATATAATTTTGAACCATTGCCGGTGTCGACCCATCGCAAGCAAGCTTGCTAGTTGGGCATCCACGACTTTCGTTCTGAACAGTTGGTGTGTCTGACACAAAATCATTTCCGCAAACGCCATCTCCCCAGATATGGCGCAGTCCAAGCCAGTGACCAGTCTCATGCGAAAGTGTCCTCCCCTTATTATAAGGAGGTGATTGAATGGGAAAGCCTGACCCAAATGATGTGTACTGAATCACCACACCGTCGGTTGATGCAGGTCCACCGATGGTGTTGAGACCTCCAAGACCCGACTGATCGGGAAACTGTGCATAGCCGAGCAGAGAAGAACTGGTGCCGCCAAATTTCACGGTCCACACATTGTAGAAGAGGTTAGGGTTCCAGATAGTCAGGGGCTTGAGTTGCTCTACTTCTGCCATGGTCCAGAAAGCCTTGTTGCCATCATACCGGTGAATACCCGGCTCTGTCATCGCAACGCCATTCTCATCAACCGGAGAAAGGCAAAACTCGATCTCAATGTCGGCGCCTGCCGGATGGGTATTGTATCCGGGTGTACCGATCATTTTTCTAAAATCTTCATTCAGCACCTGGATTTGCGACTGAACCTGCGCCTGGCTAAGGTTCATGCCTGATCCGACTGGCTCACCGTTGTGGATAATGTGGACGATAATCGGAATGGTCATCAATCCAGCCATGATGGTCCCCGATTCGCGTCGTTGGGCGATGTCTCGGATTTTTCTTTGGAGGACTTCTTCAAACTCATTCAACGTTCCACGTTGTGGAAACTTCGCGCGGTTGATGCTGTCTGCTTCCATGGTGGCGCACTTTGGCAGCGGTGTGGATTGTCCATAGCCATAGGCGCTTACGAACAAGAGCAGGATGATATGAATGATGGTTAGTCTCATATCCTAGTCTTCATCGGTAGCAGCAAAGTGGATCCTGTAACTTGACTTGTCATTGTCGAAAAAGAGCTCCAATTCCATTTTATCATTTCCGGCCTCACGTACGATTGCGGGTAATGCAAAATCTGTGGTGAAGATCGGTAAGATCAGAGAGAGGGTTGCGGAAGCATTGGTGAAGGACCAGGTATCCGTGATCAGGGCTGCCTCCGAAGGGCTCTCACATTTCTTGCTTCCCGTGTGCACCTCGAAGGTGTGTTCAAAATTATTGTAAAAAACATATTCGTCATCCGTCGAGCAGTTTACCGTGAAACTGTCGATAACCTCACCATTCAATGTTTCTTCGAGAAAAGATATTTTCCAGGTTTTCTTCACCTCTCCGGTAAAGAACTTCGTGTAGGTATATGGTTTCACCGTCACATCTTCTGAGCAACCCAGACCAAACACCAGCATTATCGATATGAATAGACGGCTCTTCATCTCAGTCTGGGTTTAAGGTTAGGATCACCTCGGGCTGATTGTCAAAGTCGACGAGGGTAATGGTCAGAATGATTTTTCTTGTCAGAGGGTCAACGACACCCGTTCCGATAATCGTGGCAAGGGTAGGGTCAAGGACTTCTTCTTCCTGCTGAGGAATGGTAATGGTGTTGTCTCCATTATCGATAAAATGCAGGTCCATCTCAAGGGTGGTGTTGAAGACACCAATATTCCAGTTTGACAATGTATATGCCTCACAGTCCGAACTGGTAACAGATACATCACTTGTCACTGATCCTTGTACACCAATGTAGCTTCCTCCGAGGATACAATCGTCAACAATGGTTAGCGTGAAAGCCTTGCCTATGGCACTTTGTCCCTGGCCGATTTGGAGGCCTGTGCCAACGGTATGAAGGGTAAGTATGAGATCCTGGGACCGGATGATGTTATTGGCATTATTGATCAACTGCACTTCAATGATTCCGAAGTATTCACCTGCAGGGATTGTGACCTGACCTGGTGTACCCGTGATCGTGTAATCTACGCCCTCACGGGCATCACCTGAAATATTGTAGGTAATGTTGATGTCCTGATCTCTGGCTGGTCCGCCATTGTGAACCTCAATCTGGATGGGCTTGGAGTAGCTTTCCTTCCTTGATTCCACAGCTTCAGTAAACCTGACAAAGTAAGGGCCGCTGAAAATAATTGGCGTGGTTTCGCATCCAGCGAAAGCCACAAGTATCAGGAACCAGCAAAGGGTCTGTATGCGGTTCATGTCAGTATCCTGGGTTTTGATTTCCCACCAGGGCAGGGTTATTGAGAATTTCTCTTTGTGGAATAGGCCATAGCTCGTATGTGTTCTTCCAATTGGCGTTGAATGCAGGCATCACCACTTTGGCTCTGTCAGTGCGAACAAGGTCATACCAGCGGTGTCCTTCGTATGCAAGTTCATAACGACGCTCATCCTCCAGCAACTGAAGCATCTGACTCTGGGTAACAGAACCCACTGTTGGTGCATTCGCGCGAGTGCGAAGCATGTTGATGTCTCCCTGAGCGCCACTGGCGCCGTTGATTTTGTTTTGTTGCGCCCTGGCCTCTGCGCGGATCAGGTAGATCTCACCGAGTCGCATGACAACCACATTGTTGTTGTCCTGGTCAGCTGTTCCATACTTGGCAACCGACCAACCATTGTCGCTTCCACCGAGAAGATTGGCATCAAACACGATAGATGCAAACCTGTCACCGGACTCTATTGAGGCAAGAGCGACAACTTCTTGATTGGATGGAATAATCTCGCGGCGTCCAACAAAGAGGTTGTTGAGTCCGATGGTACCATTGGTGCCAGGATCATCCGCCAGTGTATAACCTACTTCGAAAATGGCCTCGTCAGTAAAATCGGTGAGCACGAGGTCGCTAAAGTCTGCCTCCAGCGTGTATTGGTTTGACGTGATGACTTGCGTAGCGAATAGTTCGGCGTTTACCCAGTCTTGCGTATACAGATAATACTTCGCCATGGCTGCGCGAACGGCGAACTCACCGGCAAAAGCAACACTGGTTGGATCTTGAGGCAGTTGTCCAAGGGCATCCTGATAATCGTCGAGGATGAGATCGAGAATATCACTCTCGGTTGCCCGTGCAATGTTTCGGTTAGTTTCGATGGATGTCGTCGTCACCATCGGGACGCCGCCATAGGTGGTGAGGGCTACAAAGTAGGCATACCCGCGAAGGAAATGAGCTGAACCCATCACCCGGTCACGGGTTGCCGTCGGAACCCCCTCCACGGTGGGCAGGCGTTCAAGAATGAAGTTGGCTATATATATAGTGTTGTAGATGCTTCCCCATAGGGCCGTAACCGATGCGTTGGCCGAGGTTATTTGTTTGTTGCCCAGTTCGCGGAACTGACTGAAAGTTCCATTGTGGATAAGCATATCAGAAGTGGCGTCACCTGCGATCACCACGGAAGGAATGATTGGTCGGAAAGCGCTGTACAATCCAATTTCCACATTAGGTACATCCTTGGCCTCGTTGAGCACCACGTCGTCTGTGAGAAGGTCGACCGGATTCGGATCAAGAAGGTTCGTACAAGAACCTGCCACCAGGCCAACAGACAGCAGTATGGTGTATATCCTCTTCATTTCAACGTCGCATTTATTCCAACAGCCACCGTCATTACCTGTGGAAGGGTAAAGAAATCAATTCCTTGAGCTGATGTTGACCCATCGAGGGTACTTACCTCCGGGTCGGAGCCTGTATACTTCGTCAGCGTCCAAAGATTGGTTGCAGAAATGTAAACCCTACAATTATCCAACATCATGCGTTCCGTTATTTTCTTCGGTAAGTTGTACCCCAGGCTTACATTCTTCAGTCGCAGATATGAGGCATCTTCGAGCAGGCGGTTGCTGTGAAGGTTGTTGGTTGTGTTGCCGAGCTCATAGCGTGGGATGTCGGTGACGTCGCCTGGGTTTTGCCACCGGCGGAGGGCATCGATGCTCTGGTTGGACTGAATATCTCCACCCATATTGACAAGGGTGGCTTTTGTGAAATTCAGGACTTTGTTGCCCAAAGAAAAAGTGAAGAAGATAGAAAGGTCGAAACCTTTATACTGGAATTCATTCTTGATGCCGCCAATCAGGGATGGCTGTGCATTTCCGATCACCATGCCGTCGCTGTTGTTGATGAGTCCGTCTTTATTGCGATCCTCATACATCGCATCTCCTGTTGCGGGATTAACGCCGAGGTAATTCAAACCCCAGAAACTGCCGAGCGGCTCACCCTCTTTGATGATGTTGGTTCCATCAACACCTTCCCCGGTATATCCGCGGTATAGTGGTATGGAATCTGCGAGGTAAAGGACTTTGTTAAAATTCCTTGAGAGGTTGACGGTTGTCAGCCAGCGAAAATTCCTGTCGATGTTCACAGAAGTCACGCTGAGCTCGATTCCCTTGTTTTCCATTTCGCCGATGTTGTCGAGAATGCCGCCGAATCCTGTTGTAAAAGGGTAAGGGCGTGTGAGCAGGAGGTCGCTGGTAATATTGTAATAGAGATTCAGTGTGGATTGAATTTTGCCTCCAAGAAATCCTGCGTCAACGCCAAAGTTGACTTCGCGGGTGGTCTCCCACTTCACATTGGGATTCGGCACATTGTTGGGTGTTACACCTGAGTTGCCGCTGTAGGTGGCCGTGCCCCAGGTGCCCAGATAATTGAAAGCACCGATACGTTCGTTACCCGTAAGTCCGACGCTGGCTCTCAGTTTGAGATCGCTGACAACCCTGGAGGAGAAGAATTTTTCCTGGGAAATTCTCCAGGCTGCTGATAGGGCTGGGAAAAAACCGAATCGGTTGTTTTCGCCGAAGTTAGATGAACCATCCGTGCGGAAGCTTGCTGTGGCGAGGATGCGGCTGTCATCATGGTCAAACCTGCCTTCAGCAAAAAAGGACAAGATGCTATGTGATGGTTCGCGGAAGGAGAAACCATTGTCAACAATACCGGCAGATGCGATGTAGGTGAAATCATCACTGGGGAAAAGTCGTCCCTGAACATTGGCGCCGGTGGAGGAATTCTGATATAGTTCAATGCCTGCAACGGCGTTCAGCTTTTGTTTTGAATTAAGTTCTTTGTCGTAGGTAAGGGTAACATAGGAATCAATGTTGGCCAGCGTGGTTGCAGTAAATACGCCGTAGCCTTGACCCCCAACACTTGGTAAGAATCCCCCGATGGCAGTTTGCGACGATTCATATTGATCTTCATTGACATTATTGTAGTCGAGGCTAACCTGAGCCTTCAAAGACAAGTTGGGCTGTATTTGATAAACGACATTGACATTACCCAAAACCTTGACGGTCGATGTCTGAAAACGGGGCAGCAGCGCCTGTGCCACCGGATTAAAGTTTGGGAAACCGGCATACAAGGTAGATGAGGGTCCAATAAGGTTTCCATTCTCGTCGAATGGCATGTGATAGGGCAGACTCTTTAAGGCACCTGAATACACGCCATCAAGGAAGTTGTCACCTTTCACCCGATTGTTGACCGATCGGGAGAGTGTCAGGTTGGTACCGAGCATCATCTTGTCAGAAAGCCGCTGGTCGACATTCATCGTGAGGCTCAGCCGTTGGAAATTATTGTTGAGCTGTATACCTTCTTCATCACGGTAGCTTCCGCTGATGTAGTACTTCGTATTGTCGTCACCGCCGGTTACAGAGAGCTGGTAAGCTTGCAGGATACCGGTACGAAGGACCTCGTCCTGCCAGTCTGTGTTCACCGCATCGGTCACACCGGGGATCAACCCGAATGCGTCCGGATTCTGGCCAGCGTTCTGGACAGCTTCCCTTTGAAGTTCTACCAATTGAGATGCATTCAGCAGATCAATTTTATGGACAGGACCGATGACGCCCCGTTGTACATCGAAAGAAATTTTCGCTTTGCTGTTTTTCCCCCTCTTGGTGGTGATCACGACCACACCATTGGATGCCCTTGATCCGTAAAGCGCTTTCGCAGAAGCGTCTGAGAGGATATTGTAAGTCTCAATGTCGTTGGGATTGATGAGGGAAAGAGCATTGTCATTTTGTCCGCCAAATCCCCTGGAACTCAATGCGCCTGTCTCTACCGGGATGCCATCTATAATATAGAGTGGAGTATTTCCTGCGCTGATGGAGGTAGAGCCACGTATCCTCACAGCCACGCCACCTCCGGGGGTACCGGAAGATTGAGTCACCTGTACACCTGCCACCTGCCCTTGCAGGGCCTGATCAAAGCCGCTCACCGAGAGGCTCTTGAGTTTGTCGCCTGATACGGTCTGAATGGCACCAGTGATATTTCTTTTCTCAACACTGGAATATCCAACAACCACCACTTCGCTGAGTTCTTTGGCGGATTCTTCAAGCACGATGGATACATCCGTCTGGCCAAGCAAGGCGATCTCCTGTGTCTTGTGTCCTACAAAAGAAAAAATGAGTGTTGTTTCAGGATCAGCTTCCAGAGCAAAGGTCCCATCAACATTGGTGATCGTTCCCTGCGAAGTTCCCTTGATCGACACGTTGACCCCGGGCATACCTCCTGTTTCTGTAGGGGAGGTTACTCTGCCCTTGACCGTCATGCGCTGTGCCGAAGCCAGTGAAGGAATGATGAAGAACAATATGATGAGCACCCGCTGCATGGTCGGAATAGTCCGTACTCTTAAAATTATTCAATTCACGCATAAGATCAAGGAATTCTGCAGGATGGCAGCCCAAAGTTGGTGACTTGGGTGAGGTAATGTTGAGTGAAGGAGGAGCCAATCACCACATTTGAGGGATGGCGGCGCACACCAAATCAGCTTGCGTTTTGTCCGCGTTGAGATTTGCCCGCCAGGGCTTTTCAGTAAAGTCTGAAGGGAAGAGGTTTAACTCAGAATATTTTCACGGCCCT
>JAEUUD010000083.1 GCA_016787625.1 Cyclobacteriaceae bacterium | reverse complement strand
GGAAGGTGCTGGGGCTGATTGTGTGGTTGTTGGTTGCGTTGTATCTGTAGCAGGAGCAATAGCTACGGTCGCCGGCGCGTCGCCGGAAGCATCGGCTGCACCTTCAGTGCCATCCACCACCCGAAGAATGTATTCACCTTTGTTGTTTTGTTTGATCACCGTTGTCAGTGATTCGATTCCCGGCTTGAGCGGCATGCGCTTGGTTACTTTGGGAATCCTCGCATCCTGAAACTCTATACGCACCGTCTTAAACACTCCTTTGATCCCAGGGGCTACAACACGTTGTGATGGGGCAGGATTGATCTTGTCGCCATCGATAAACAAAGTGAACGGTTCACCATTTTCAGAATAGAATGTCCATTCAAATCCTTGCCCGCTGGCGGTGAGGCATAGCAATACGAAGAGGGAGAGTAAGCCAATTTTTTTCATGGGATAGGGGTTGGTCCCTACAAGGTATCAGAAATTCCTGTTTTGCAAAACAGGTAAGGCCTACTTCTTGCTCGCCTTGAACAGCTTTTCCCGCTCCTCTTTGGAAAGGCTTTCATATCCGCCATCGGAGATCTTGTCGAGGATGGCATCAATCTCCTGTTGGGATACGCCGGGGGCGGCACTTGCCTTGGGCCTGGGTCCGCCGGGATTCTTCCTGTAGGAGACTTTCACTTTAGGCTGTGCTGTGAAAAGATTGCTGATCCATTGCAATGTCGCCGTGATCCACCCTCCCCAGTTTACACCCACCTGAAGTTGTTTGATATAGACGAAACCAATGAGGGCGCCTCCCAGGTGTGCAATTTCCCCACCCGCATTCTGGCCCACCGATCCGATCAGGGAAAGGAAAATATAGATCGCAGCAATCCACTTGATCTTGACTGGTCCAAAGAACAAGAGAAAGAAAGTGTAATCCGGCAGCAGAGTAGCCGCTGCAACCATGATGGCAAACACACCAGCTGATGCACCGACGAGTTCAGCACGGCCCTGAAGGAAAGGTGGAGGATTGGGAATCAGGTTGTACACCATCAGGTAAAGCACACCACCAGCAATGCCACCGAGGACGTAGATGGCAATCAATTTATCACTGCCTAGGTATTCGACCACCAGCTTGCCAAACCAATAAAGTGCCAGCATATTAAAGAGTATATGCAGCAGCCCTGACAGGTTGTGGGTGAAGAAATAAGTGATCAGCGTCCAGGGCCGTGTTAAAAATTCTCCAAACGCGCTCGGTAAGGAAAATTGGTTGTGTACTGTTTCGAAAAAAGAGTCAAACCCAAACCACTTGGAGAATACCATCAAGAGCGCAAGCACGACGAAGACGGCAATGTTGATCAGGATTAGCTGAACATGGCTGTTATTCGGTCGGTTGAACGCGTTCCTGAATTCGTTATTCATCGCTGTGTGCGCCAATAGGATATGAGCAGAAATGCAACGAAGGCGCCACCAAAATGCGCGAGGTGAGCAACTGATCCGCTGCGATCCATAAAATAGGTCAAGGCGCCCATGAGAAACACCATGTACTTCGCCTTGATTGGAATGGGCGGAAACAGAAGCATGATTTCCATATTGGGAAAGAGCATCCCGAAAGCCATGAGAATACCGTAGATGGCTCCAGAGGCGCCAAGCATGCTTCCACCACTGCCTGGGAAAAGGAAATAGTTGACCACCGCATAAAGAATACCTGCTCCCATTCCCGTGATGATGTAGAATGTCAGAAATTTTTTGTCGCCCCAATAATGTTCAAGGATGGGCGCGAAAGATGCCATGGCCAGCATGTTAAAGAAGATGTGTGAAAAGCCGCCATGCGCAAACATGTATGTGAAGAACTGATAAGGGGCAAATGCACATGAGCCAATTGGCCAAAGGGAAATAAACCCTGAAAGGCCAGGGCTGTATTGGAACTCGATGCACCGTGTCGATCCGATAGGCATGATGTTCTGCAATAGGAAAACAACCACATTAATGATAATCAGGTTGCGTACGAGCGGTGTGAGGTTAAACATCAGCGGAAGTGGCTTTCAATCTTAGACGTCTCAAAAATAAAAAATGTTGTGTCCCCATCGGGAGAATAATTGGGGTTATGGCAAGAAAAGAGCCGCTGAATGATCAATTCCATCTCTTCGCGGGTCAGCACATGACCCACCTTGATGGCTGCCCGCTTGGCCAGAGACCGTGCCAGGTTGTCTTCCAATGGAACCGTCAGTGCCGATTGGTTGTGCTTGAACTGTTCGAGAAGACCTTCAAAGAGTTCCTTTTCGTTCTTACCAGCAGCCTCGATGGGAAGTCCGGTCACCAGCAGACTGTTCTTGCCAAAGACTTCAAACTGAAAGCCCAGGGCCTTGATCTCCCTTTCCATTTCCATGACAAGGGTGAAGTCGGCCGTGCTGAAATTCACCGTCTGAGGAAACAGGCTTTGAAGTGTTGAGCCCCCATGATTCTTCATCTTCTTGAGAAAGTCCTCATAAAGAATTCGTTCGTGAGCTGCTTCCTGGCGGATAACCATGATGCCGTTCTTGACCGGCCGTACGAGATATCGCTGATGAAGCTGAAATGCCACAGCAGGGTCTCCAGCAGGCAACACCGTCATGAGGGCCTGTTGACCACTTTGTGAAAAGTCGTGCTGACTGAAAAGTTTTGATTCCGCCGGGCGTTCGTTCTCAAATAGCTTCTCCCAGTTTCTCAAATTGGATTGCTGGAGGCCTGAGCCAATTTGTTCGTCGAGGTATTGTTCTCTGCTCAATGCCTGGGACTGACTCATCTTGCTCATCAGGTTGACATCCGCCGAATAATCCAAGGCTGGCGTGAGGTTGTGGGCTCCGAGTGCTTGTCTTACTGCAGCCCGAACGACCGCATAGACGGCGCGCTCATCATCAAATTTGATTTCTGTCTTGGTAGGATGAACGTTGATGTCCAGATGCTTTGGATCAATGGAGAGGAAAAGCACATAGAAAGGAAATGCGCCATCAGGGAGCAACCCTTCATAGGCACCCATGACAGCATGATGGAGATAATTGTTGCGGATGAATCTTGAGTTCACAAAAAAGAATTGTTCTCCTCGTGTCTTTTTTGCTGACTCCGGCTTGCCTACAAAACCCGAGACAGCAAGGAGGTCGGTCTCTTCTTTACACGGCGCAAGCTGCTGTTGGTATGATTTTCCAAAAAGAGCAACAATGCGCGGTGCCATCTTGTCGGGTTCAAGCTCATAGATGATCTCATCTCCATGAATCAATGCCAACGATTTCTCCGGATGCGCCAGGGCGAGTCGTTGAAACTCCTCCACGATGTGGCGCATCTCCACAGGATTTGATTTAAGAAAATTTCTTCGTGCGGGAATATTGTAGAACAAATTCCTAACAGAAATCGTCGTTCCCTTTTCTGTCGTTACTGGTTCTTGTCGTTTAATGTCGGATCCCTCTACAACGAGTAATGTACCCACCTCCTGCGTGGCTAACCGGGTTTTCATTTCAAATTGGGAAACCGCAGCGATGGATGCGAGTGCCTCACCCCTGAAACCCATGGTTCTTATCTTAAACAGGTCTTCCGCCGTCCTGATTTTTGAAGTCGCATGACGCTCGAGGCTCATGCGCGCATCCGTCTCGCTCATTCCCGAACCATCATCGATGACCTGAATCAGCGATCGGCCTGCCTCCTTTATCACAAGGTGTATGCTTGATGCTCCGGCATCCAGGGAATTCTCCATCAACTCCTTCACCACAGACGCCGGTCGCTGTACAACCTCACCAGCAGCAATCTGGTTGGCGATGGCGTCAGGTAATAAGTGAATGATATCAGACATGAAGCTCGGCAGGAATGGACGAAGTTACTTTCTGAACTTCAGGTAGAAATAGACTGGCACAAAAACGAGAAGCATGTAGAGTGAATCCTTACCCCATTGCAGAAAGGACATGGCAAATAAAGCAAGAAACAGCAGGAGGCCGCTCCTCAGGAGGACTGCATTCAGTTCTGATTTACCCTTATTTGATCTTTTCCTGGAATGCTGAAATGAGCCGGCAATCCTTGACCGATAGTCTCCGGAATTCTCCGGTTGAATACCCTGCTCCCGCTCTAATTCCCGTCTTAGTCTTTCTTCACGTTCCTTCCGCTCATCTTCCTTAGGATCATAAAACCTTGGGGTATAGTTGAACCTTTTGTGATTCGGCGTCTTGGTAAATAGCGATACAAATTTCATCGATCCTTCAATTGAGTCCCAAACCCCTCTCCTTTGGCAATTCTTACGGGTAAAATTGCTTTATTCGCTTCCAAATACAAAGCTAACCAGCGGATGTTGATGAAAGTTCTGCCCGTGATCTTACTTTCCTTATTAATCCAGCCTGTGCTTGGCCAGCAGGATCGCAGCCGTTGGGTGGACAGCGTGTTCAATACCATGAACCGGCAGGCTAAAGCAGCCCAACTCTTCATGGTTTCCACTACCGCTTCGCTCACCTCCGAGGACCTTGAGGATCTGGAAGGACTCGTCAAGGACGGTGTTGGTGGAATTCATATCAAGCGCGGAGGCCTCCATGAGACGGCCACACTGATCAACAAGCTTCAACAATTATCTGATACAAAATTGCTCATAGGCACGTCAGCTGAATGGGGTCTCGCTCAAAGTCTTGACAGCATTACAGGCTTTTCAAAACCCATGGTGGCATCCGCCACCAATAGCGACAGCCTTATCCGGCAATGGTCGACCAGCATCGCCCAACAAATGAAGCGATTGGGATTCCACATCAACTTCGCGCCAAACATCGACAACGAAGTCTTCGCAGGAGACTACCTGAGATATTTCGGCGACACACAAGCCCTCGCTGGCACGACCACTTCGGCCTTTGTTGAAGCGCAGAAGGCAGCGGGAATCATAGCCGTGGCCAAGCACCTTCCGCGCAGGTGGAGCACGGAGCGTCCACTCTCCGACTCCATGGTGGTGATTCGGTTGGATCGCATTGATCCTTCCACATTGGAACCATTGCAACAGCTTATCTCAAAGGGACTCGATGGGATACTGACGAGCTATCTGCATTTCTCCATGCAAAATGAACAGGGCATCGTACCATCTTCCATTTCACAGGCATTCATTTCAGAAGTACTCAGGAAGAAACTCGGTTTCAATGGCCTTGTGTTTTCTGATGTGCAGCACATCAACAAGAAAGAAGGCAAGCAACGAAGTGGTGACCTGGAGCTGTTCGCCTTTCAAACAGGTGCCGATGTCATACTTCAATCTCCCAATCCCTCTGCTGGCATCAGGAAAATTGCGAGAGAAGTCCGCAAGAACAAAATACTCCAGGAACAACTCAACGCCAGCGTACGAAAAATTCTGGGAGCCAAGTACGATGCAGGATTAAACGACCTTCACCCTGTTAACACAGACAATCTCAACAGGACGACATCAGACCCTTCTTATCAATGGATCAATACCGTCATCGCCGGGAAAGCTGTCACCGTTGTTCAAAACACAGACTCTTTGCTTCCTCTGAAAACCCTTGAGGATCGATCGTTTGTCAGCATCAGTGTAGGGAAAGGTATAGGAAATGGTTTTGAACAAAGCCTCAACAAGTACGCATCCTTCCGCCACCATCATGTGCTGGCCGCAGGTGATACATCGACGGTTCGTATCCTCCCCGGCGATATCGTTGTGGTTGGCGTATTCCCCAGAATGCTTGCCCTGGAAAAATCATTGACAACGTGGATCAACAAGTTGGCAGTCGATCATCAGGTTATCCTGGTTCACTTTGGTCATCCAACCGCTGCATCAGGCTATCAGGCACAGGCCATCATCGCCTCCTATACCGATGAAGACTTTATGCCTTCGGTCTCTGCGCAGGTTATTTTTGGAGGGATATCATCCTCAGGAAAACTGCCGGTTGCTGCAGGTCACTGGCCTGCCCGAGCGGGAATAACTACAACAACAACCGACCGGTTAGCCTATGCAGCACCTGAGTCGGCTGGCGTGAGCAGCAGGGTCCTCGCAAAAATCCGTGATATCATGGATGAGGCAATCGCGATGGGCGCAACGCCAGGATGTTACACGCTTGTTGCTAAAGGTGGTAAGGTTATTTATGAGGAGTCTGCAGGACACCTGACATATGACAAAACCGAGAAAGTAACCGCAGAGACGATCTACGACCTTGCCTCAGTAACCAAAATTTCTGCCACCCTTCAGACAGTCATGTTCATGCACGATCGCGGGTTGATCGATATCAACAAGAAGATATCCGTGTATCTGCCGGAGCTGAAGAATTCCAACAAAGCGGACTTCACCATCAAAGATATCCTGACCCACCAGGCGGGTCTTTGGCCTTTCCTTCCCTTCTGGACACAGACCATGAAAGAAAACGCACACATGCCGGAATACTACAGCACGTCCACCTCTGCATCATATCCCTTTCCAGTATCCGACAATCTGTTTGCATCCAGTGCCATGAAGGATAGCCTATGGCAGTGGATCATCAAGGCACGCATTCGCGAAAAGCCATCGCGTACTCCCTATGACTATCGCTACAGTGATATGGGGTTCTATATGCTTCAACACCTGGCGGAGAAAATTCTGAATCAGCCGATGGAAGATTTTCTTGCACAAAATCTCTATGAGCCGATTGGTGCGTATACAACTGGATACTTGCCGCTTAGAAAGTTTGAAGCCGGCAGGATTGCCCCCACGGAGCGCGACACGCTGTTTAGAAAATCATTGCTCGTTGGTTATGTCCATGATCAGGGAGCTGCCATGCATGGCGGCATCGCTGGCCACGCTGGATTGTTTAGCACGGCCAACGACCTGGCGAAGCTGGGCCAGCTTTGGTTGCAGAAGGGCCATTACGGTGGCGTTACTTTTTACAAACCAGAGACTGTTGAGTTGTTTACTTCTCGTCAATTCAGTGACAGCCGGAGAGGTTTGGGATGGGACAAGCCAATACCTGGTGACTGGACGGGGCCAACGGCGCGATATGCTTCTCCCAGGACTTTCGGGCACACAGGATTCACCGGCACATGCATATGGGTTGATCCAGCGTTCGACCTTGTGTACGTTTTTCTTTCCAACCGGGTTCAGCCTGATATGAACAACAATAAACTCCTGAATGCCAATATCCGTCCTCGCATACAGCAGGTCATATATGAGGCGATATTTGACTATTGTGCGTCAAAAAATTGAAACTTAACCCTTGCAAAGAGGGTTATAACACTCAAACTTGTACTGTGGACCAAATCAGCATTGGAATTGTATGTTATCCTACCTTCGGCGGCAGCGGCGTTGTTGCCACTGAATTAGGTAAGGCGCTTGCCAAGGAAGGGCATCATGTGCACTTCATCACTTACTCACAGCCCAGCAGACTTGACTTCCTGAATGAAAACCTCTTTTACCACGAGGTGGACTTCCGTTCTTACCCCTTGTTTGAGTATCCTCCTTACGAGCTGGCATTAGCAAGCAAGATGGTGGACGTTGTCAAGAAGGAGAAGTTGGATTTGCTTCACGTTCATTATGCCATCCCCCATGCATCGGCTGCTTACATGGCCAAGCAGATTCTCCGGTCACAAGGAATTGTGATCCCCGTCGTCACCACGCTCCACGGCACGGATATCACCCTGGTGGGAAAAGATCCGTCTTACGAACCGGTTGTGACATTCAGTATTAATCAATCGGATGGTGTCACGGCTGTGTCGGAGGATCTCAAAAGAGAAACCTACGAGCACTTCAAGATTGAGAATGAGATTGATGTGATTCCCAATTTTATCGATCTCGACAAATTCAAGAAACAGAAGAAAGATCACTTCAAGAAAGCCATTTGTCCCAACGGAGAGTCACTCGTCGTGCACACATCCAACTTCCGAAAAGTGAAACGCATTGGCGATGTCGTCAACATCTTTGCCAACATTCACAAGGAGATTCCTGCAAAGCTTCTCATGATCGGAGATGGACCGGAACGAGCCAAAGCCGAAACGATGAGCAGGGAATTGAATATCGAAGGTGACGTGCGCTTTCTTGGTAAACTGGAATCTGTTGAAGAAGTGCTCTCTGTGGCCGACTTATTTCTCATGCCTTCTGAAAAGGAGAGCTTTGGGCTTGCAGCACTCGAAGCGATGGCCTGCGAGGTGCCCCTGATCTCTTCGAATGCCGGGGGATTGCCAGAGCTCAACCAGCAGGGAATTACTGGTTTTCTTAGTGAAGTAGGTGACGTTGCGGATATGAGCCGTAAAGCGCTATTTATACTGGATAAGAACAATCTGCCAGCATTCAAGGAAAACGCCCTTCGGAGAGCCAGGGAATTTGACCTTGCCAATATCCTGCCGCTATACGAACAGGTCTATATGCGTGTCATTGAAAAGACCTTAAAAAACGCCCGTTAGGCCATTTTGGTCGTTAAATGGGTTGAAAAGATCAACGGACAAGTTTAACTTTGCCATCCCAAGTATGGAAAAGGTCATAAAACCACAGAATCAGGGCACCAAGCAGCTTTTCAAGAATCCTATTCTGGAGAAGTTGTCACGGACGCATATTTCTGTTCCGCTGATCATTTTCTTTTTGTACTCGAGTGGGCTGCTCTATTGGAGTATTACCCATACCACACTGTCTGCTTCGGTAACCGTACTCATGTTCTTACTTGGATTGATTGCCTTCACATGGGTGGAATACAATGTACACCGGTACGTATTCCACATGGAGCCAACTACGCAGAGGAAAGCAAACATTCAGTACACGATGCACGGGGTTCATCATGAGTTCCCTAAAGACAAATCACGATTGGCCATGCCGCCGCTCCTGAGCATCACATTGTCAACCCTGCTGTTGCTCATATTCCGCCTGATCCTTGGTGACCTGGTTTTTTCTTTCTTGCCTGGATTTCTTGCCGGATATGCAGCGTATCTCTCTGTTCACTATATGGTGCACGCCTACCAGCCGCCGAAGAATTTCCTGAAAATACTTTGGGTTAACCATGCCATCCACCACTACAAGGATGGCGTAGGCGTTTACGGTGTTTCATCGCCGCTGTGGGACTACATCTACGGCACCATGGATACCCATACCCCGACGCACCACTAGGTGGGTGCGTAGGATTTCCCTTTCCATACTTCCTATCACATCGCATTCAGTCAGCCATTGGCCGATGCGCTGACGGAAACAAAGTTGTTCCGGCAGGAAACAGAAACGTCGGTTTATTGGTTATGTTTAAGATATCAATCCTATAGCCGTGTTGGGTTACCGGTTTTCCAAATATGCTCCGCCTCCTCAAGGACAGGAATCTGATTTTGACAGGCTCCTGCAGGTGTTCATGCAATTGGTACTGATCACGTCCGGTAATGTTCAGGATGCGCTTCAGTGGATGACAGAAGTTGACCGGCAGCACAAACTCACCAACAAAGATTATGGAATGGGTGATTTCATCGAAGACCTGAAGAAAAAAGGGTTTATCAGTGAAGATGGTGCCACCGGTGAACTTAAATTAAAGGCCAAGGGAGAACAGAATCTCCGCCAGTCGGCGCTTGAAGAAATTTTCGGAAAGCTAAAGAAGACCCGCGGCGGCGAACACAAAACACCTCACAATGGCCGGGGCGACGAACCTACCACTGATCGCCGTGACTACGAATTTGGCGATACCATGGAGCAGATCTCCATGACCGACTCCCTGCGCAACGCCCAGATCAACCACGGCTTTGAGGAATTCTTCATGACAGAGAGTGATCTTGAAGTCGTGGAAAACGAATTCAAGACGCAAACCTCGACGGTCCTGATGATCGATATCTCCCATTCGATGATTTTATACGGAGAAGACCGTATCACGCCAGCGAAAAAAGTAGCGATGGCGCTTGCCGAACTGATTACGAAGAAATACCCTAAAGACACCCTGGACGTCCTCGTCTTCGGTGACGACTCCTGGCAGATAGAAATCAAGGATCTCCCCTACCTGCAAGTGGGGCCGTTTCACACCAACACGGTTGCGGGGCTGGAACTGGCGATGGATATTCTCCGGAAACGCAAGAACGCCAACAAGCAGATCTTCATGATTACCGACGGCAAGCCAACCTGTATCAAGGAAGGGATTCATTATTATAGAAATGCTTTCGGATTGGATGCCAAAATCATGAACAAGACACTCAACCTGGCCGATCAACTTCGTAAGATCAAGATCCCGGTCACTACTTTCATGATTGCCACTGATCCTTATCTAAAGTCCTTTGTTCGCGACTTTACAAAAGCAAACAATGGCAATGCTTATTATAGCAGCCTCCAGGGCCTCGGACACCTGGTGTTTGAGGATTTTAAAAAGAACAGACGTAAACAGCTCTGAACAACATGGACATACAGCGCATTTCCACATTAGGTCAATTGAAGGCGTCGGGCTATGCATCGCGTTCAATCAAGGAAGAACTTCGGGCCAACCTCATCGACAAGATCAAGAAGAAGGAAAAAGCTTTTGAAGGTATCTGGGGGTATGAAGAAACTGTTATCCCGGATGTCGAGCGGGCCATACTGGCCGGTCATGACATCAATTTCCTTGGACTAAGGGGTCAGGCTAAGACACGGCTCGCCAGGCTCATGATCAATCTGCTGGATGAATATATTCCTGTCGTGCAGGGATCTGAACTCAATGATGATCCACTTCGGCCACTCTCACGTTTTGGCCGCGATCAGGTAAAGGAATTAGGCGATCAAACCCCGATTGCCTGGCTACACCGGAATGATCGGTACACCGAAAAACTGGCGACACCTGACGTATCCATTGCCGATCTCATTGGCGACGTGGATCCCATTAAGGCAGCCTCTTTGAAACTACCATACTCGGATGAGCGCGTGATCCACTTCGGTCTTATCCCTCGTGCCAATCGTGGGCTTTTTGTCATCAATGAACTTCCGGACCTGCAGGCCCGAATCCAGGTGGCGTTGTTCAATATTCTCCAGGAAGGAGACATTCAGATTCGAGGGTTCAGGTTGAGACTACCATTGGACCTGCAATTCGTATTTACCGCCAACCCGGAAGACTACACCAACAGGGGAAGCATCGTTACGCCGCTTAAAGATCGTATCGACAGTCAGATCATCACGCACTATCCCAAGAGTATTGCCATTGGGAGAAAAATTACAAGCCAGGAGGCAAACATTCATCGTGATCAGGAGAAAGTTGTTTCAATCCCAAATCTTGTAGGTGATCTGGTGGAACAAATTGCTTTTGAGGCTCGGAGGAGCGAATACGTGGATGCGAAAAGCGGCGTGTCCGCAAGGCTTACGATATCTGCATATGAAGCACTGGCAGCGGCCGCTGAAAGAAGGGCGTTGCTTAACAATGAAAAGAATGTCACCGTACGAATCAGTGACTTCACTGGAGTCATTCCCTCAATCACCGGAAAGGTGGAACTGGTTTATGAAGGGGAGCAAGAGGGGCCATCCATTGTTGCACAGAATCTTGTGGGCAAGGCGATCCGTTCACAATTTCTCAACTATTTTCCAGATCCGGATAAGTTCAGAAAGCTAAAGGAGAAGAGTCCATATAATAAGATCAGTCAATGGTTTAGCGATGGCCATACCGTTGATCTGTTGGGTGAGTGTACCAATCTTGAGTATGAGTCCAAACTTCGTTCAGTCGCTGGTTTACTCGATTTGGTCAATGGGTTTCAAAAGGACCAGGAACCTGCAACAAAACTGCTGCTGATGGAGTTTGCGTTGCACGGTCTTGCGGAATACAGTCTGATCAGCAAGCATTTGCTGGAACGAGGCCTTCAGTTCAAGGATCTGATGAGCGGCATGTTCAGCATCCCGAAGACAGACGAGGGAGACGAAGACCCTGACGAAGATAACTTCGATAGCCGTTCAAACTAGAAGTACACATTGATGAAGATGTTTCCTGAAGGAACAGTTCCAAAGGAGAAGGAACTAGGATTTGGGAAGTAGTCGGTTGTTGTAACGACGAGGCTGTTTGTG
>JAEUUD010000082.1 GCA_016787625.1 Cyclobacteriaceae bacterium | reverse complement strand
AAAGTGGCGCTGAACCTGAAGTTCGGATGAAGTACGGACCGCCACGCTTGTTTCATCAATTCTTCCGGTGGTTCTGCCATCGGGATTTGCTGCCTTCCATCGAAGGCGACCTGATGGAGTTGTATGAAAAACGGAACCACCAGTATGGAAGGCGCCGTGCGAATTTGAGATTCATCACAGATGTATTGCTGCTATTCAGGCCGGGCATCATCAGGCCAGTTGTTGTCATAAAAAATTCAAATCCAGGATCTATGTGGAAAAATTATTTGACCATCGGATGGAGAAACATCGCACGCAACCGTGGCTATTCAATGATCAATATAGGAGGACTGACCATTGGCATGGCCGTGGCGCTGTTCCTCGGCCTTTGGGTTTATGATGAAATCTCTTTCGATCGGTACCATCCTCACTATGATCGAACCGGTCGGATCATTCAGAACCTGGATAACAACGGTCAGATGGTCACATGGAGGAACTTGCCATATCCGCTTGCCGACGAGCTTCGGCAACATTATGGTGAAGACTTTGAAGCTTTGGCCATGTCGAGTGGTATTGGGCATAACGTAGTCACGGTAGGTGATCAATCCTCAGATAAGGAGGGAGACTACATAGAACCCGCCGGTCCGGATATCCTGGGGGTTACCATGATTCGCGGCTCAAAGGATGCCCTTCAGGATCCAACTTCCATTCTACTGTCGAAAAGTACAGCCATCGCTTTATTTGGCGACGTTGATCCCATGGGTCAGGCGCTGCGGGTGGATGGCATTGACTTGAAGGTGGCAGGTGTTTATGCCGATATGCCTGCCAACTCATCGTTTTCCCGTCTCGGATTCATGGCTTCATGGAAGGCCTTCTTCGATGCCAACGGGCTAAAGAATATGCCGGTACCCTGGCGCCCCAACGGGTTTTCAATTTGGGTGCGCCTGAGGCCTGGAGCCGAGCCGGCTCAGGTTTCAGAAAAGATCAAGGATGCTATTCAGAGGAATCTGGATGCACAGCTGGCGTTAAAGAAACAGCGACCCTTCATACTTCCTATGAGAGACTGGCATTTGCGCAGTGAGTTCAAGAATGGGATAAATGTAGGCGGCAGTATCCGGTATGTCTGGCTGTTCGGCCTCACCGGTGTTTTCGTGCTGTTGCTGGCATGCATCAACTTCATGAATCTCAGCACGGCCCAGTCGGAGCGACGCTCACGAGAAGTGGGCATCCGAAAATCAATGGGATCGATGCGTACGCAGCTTGTGGGTCAATTCTTCTTTGAGTCCGTGATGATCGCTGGAGTTTCCCTTTGCGGAGCCCTGATCATTGTGCAATTGCTGTTGCCGATTTTCAACCAGCTCGTCAACAAACAGATTTTCATTCCGTGGAGCAACCCTTTGTTCCTCTTGATTGCTTTGGGACTTGCCACATTGACCGGGCTTCTGGCCGGCGCTTACCCGGCATTGTTGCTCTCTTCTTTCCAGCCAGTGAATGCGTTGAAGGGTGCTTTCAAGGCAGGCCGTTTTGCCGGCCTCCCACGTAAGGTGCTGGTCGTCGTGCAGTTTTCGGTCTCGGTTTCTCTCATCATAGGCACTTGGATAGTCACTGAACAGATCAATTTTGGAAAGCACCGGTCTGTCGGGTATACGCGTGAAGGCCTGGTTGGCATCCCGATGGCTACCGGAAAGTTGAGGGAGCACATCGATGCATTCCGCGAAGAGGTGACTGCCTCAGGAGAGATCGTTTCGATTGCGCGCGCCACGAATCCTACAACAGCCACAGGGAGTTCAAGCAGCATGTTTAACTGGGAGGGTAAAGACCCGGCCTTGTCGGTGGACTTTCCATTCACCCGGGTGTCATTTGACTATGGAGCGACGCTAGGATGGAAGTTTATCGCAGGTCGAGACTTCTCTCGCGATTTTCCATCAGATACAATCGCACTGGTGATCAATGAGGCGGCCGCTAAGTTTTTGGGTTTCAAGGAGCCAGTCGGAGGGACGGTGCGCTGGTATGATCAACCCTTCACAATAATCGGCGTGATAGAAGATATGGTGCTTGACTCACCCTATGACCCAGTGAGGCCAATGGTTTTCTCCCTGACGCAGAACAGCGGCTATATGATTATGGCACGCATTCGTCCAGGTGCTTCTACCACCGATGCCTTAACGGTGCTGGAGCGAACGTACGAGAAGTATGCACCCGGGGATCCATTTAATTATAGCTTTATTGATCAAGACTATGCGGCTAAGTTCGGCGATGAAGAGAAAGTCTTTCGATTGGCAGGAATACTCTCGCTACTGGCCATCTTTATCAGCTGCCTTGGAATCTTTGGTTTGGCCTCGTTTGTCGTGGAGCGTCGCACCAAGGAAGTGGGCGTACGGAAGGTGATGGGTGCCAGCATTGGAAGCCTGTGGCAGTTGTTATCCAGCGACTTTGTTGTCCTGGTACTCATCTCATTTGGTATTGCGTTCCCGGCCGCCTGGTACTTCGCCAGCGATTGGCTTGCCAACTACAGCTACCGGGTGGAGATCGGCTGGTGGATTTATGCGGCCTCGGGAATTGTTGCGATCGCGATTACCCTCACCACCGTGAGCTATCACACGCTGAAAGCTGCAGGTGCTAATCCGGTGAAGAGCTTGCGGGCTGAGTAGGCTTCTCAGGCTCCTGAGCGAAGAGGATGTACTGAATCAAAATCCTGGTTACCCTTTCTACGAACAGTCCAATTAAAACAGGACAAATTTGTATGGTTTTCCCATAAGGCACCTTTGAAACCTGGATAGTGTCTCGGTAACGGAATGCATTTCCCGCTGATCTTCGCAGTAATTGTACGCTGATTTAGCTGTGCGATCTGAGACACTACCGAAACCGGTGGTTTTTTTGAAAGTCAATGCACTATTTTGAGGATGGAGAAGCGTTTACGCAACTTTGCCAAGTTTGACTATTGAGATGAACCTGAATCGGACCGCATACTGAATGATTTTGGGCAAACTACGTATGGCCGTTGGATGGGCGGTGGCGGCTATTGCCGTCAGCCTGTGGTTGCTTTCCTGCACCTATACGCCAGATCAGAAATTCGTTACTCCGATTCAGCCTCCTCCCAGCCACATCGTGGCAACTGTTGATATCACCAGTCCCGATCTTGGTGATCCATTTCCTCTCGATTGGCTGACTGTTTTTTCGCTGAGGGTTGGGAGTGATAAGCCGATACGCCAGGTGGGCGTGAAGGTAAATGGAAGGCAGGTCGATCCTGGCAACCCTGCCGGCCCGGTTTTCCCGAATGACAGTAAGGAAGTACGGTTCCAGTTGAATCCAAATGATTTTCCCGATGGTGTTCATGAGGTCGTGGTAACTATCTCGCTCGACACACAATCGGGGAGTCTTCTCAACAAATTGGGAGGCGAATATTATCTCCTGGAGAAAAAATTCAACATCAGTGTCAACCGGGCGCTCCCCAATTTGACCCCGTTTACTGTTGGCATGGAAAATGGCTTCATGACGTTGCGCTGGACGGTGCCAAATGAGAGAAAACTCGATTACGAAATTTCGACGTACTACCTGATCCCTGGCGGACCCAACTTCATCGACAGAAAAATTTTTTCCAATGAGTCAGGTACCGTATACGTTGATTCAGGGTTCGTTGGTGGTAACGTCAGGTATCATGTTGCGGCATCGAATTTTGCAAACAGGAATTTTTATCCGGCCGTTGAAAAGAAGTTGAGCCCCGTCAAGTTCTTGTTTCAAACAGATGCCAACAAGGCAGGGACAATCAGCTGGCTTCAAACTGTACCACATGCCATCGTGACGCTCGTCAACAGTGAGGGGAGCCGCACTGTACCGATTACCCAGGAAGTGCTTTTGGCTGATACCCTGTTTCTCGGCGACAAAAGGACCTATCGGGTCTTCCTTCACCGCAATGGCTATGCCAAGCAAACTTTTGATACCACCATTTCAATAAGCAGCCATCCAGGTTTGCCTGTATTCCGGGACGTGAAGATGCTTCCTGCTCAGTCAAAATTGATGGTGATGGGCCAATCCAACACCTACCGCCTCAGCATCCCTTCCATGACGAGGGAGGACTCCCTCTCCAGACACACCGCAGGTTCTCCGGCGCTGCAACTCGTCGTAAGCGAAAATGCTCAGCACGGCGTTTACATGCACCCCAATGGAGGCCCCGTTCTCATCAACCCATTGAACTTTTCTCAAAGACAATCCTTCGCGCCATATGTATTGGATCCATTTGGCGTCGGCAGAGTTATTCTGACAAATGGGCTTTCCAGCGTAAGCAATGGTGGCCTCCTGGGACTCAGTTTCTTGTACAACGGTGCAACGACAGGAGCCGTCGCTGATATTACCGCTGACCTGAATGTTGATCCATATGCAGGGGTCATCTGGAAAGATTCAGCCAACGCAGCCATGCCGGTGTTTTCACCGAATGGCCAATACTTTATTATTAAATCAAGGACAAGACCATTTGATCTGGTATACCACAAAAATGGATCCTCATGGGATAGCCTTGGTCAGATGCCAACGGGTGCAAAGTTCTTCCGCGGCGGCTCAAGCACGGAAGTAGTTTCGATAGGATCCGCATTCGTTGATGTCTTCGACGTAGGCCCGCCGCCAGATGCTTCAGGAAATTTCCATTCCCTGCGGAGCCTGAATTATATGAGTTTCTTCGGAGGTCAGAACGTTGTGCAAACAAACTATGACCCGGTTTCGCAGTCTTTTTATGTGGAAACACGTGATGCAAGGAATTATTCAACACTGTTTATTTATAGCATCACGAGCTTTTCAAGGTTTGCAAAAGCGAAGGCCTTTACTCCGCCATCGGTGCCCAACACAGTGAAACATATCTATACAGGAGGTTTTCATTTTCTTTCAACAGGATTTGTGGAAAGCATACCATGAGACGGTTCATAACACTTTTGGCTTTTGTTGGTCTGCCGGTCATCGGTCAGTCCCAGGATTGGTACGTCACCGCTTCAGGCACCTACACGACCAACTCCATGAGTCAGCTCAAAACAATTCAGGAGAGCTATGTGGCCTTAACGGGACTTCCCCTGCAAACGCTTACATCATTTCCGCCTTACTGGGGATTTGGCGTCGCGGTCGGGAGATCATTCAATGAACGCTACTCCCTTGGTTTATCGGTGAACTATACCAGTACCGGAGGCCGCGTGTATTATGAGGACTACTCTGGTTCAGTGTATTCGGACCAGATTCTGGAAGCCCTTTCACTTGAACCTTACCTTCAATATCGAATTATTGATTCACCGGTTTGGCCTGTATATGTTTCGCTTGGCCTCACGTGGGTTCAGACCAATATGTCGTTCAGCGAAGTGGTTTCTATTGGTGGACAAAGCTCTAAAGACATCGTGAAATTTCATTCCAATAATTTTGGACTAAAGCCTCTGCTTGTTGGACAACGGAACTTCGGCGATTTTTTCCTTCAGGCATCGCTGGGTTTTGAGATTCAATTAGCCGGCAAGCTGTACGTCAACGGGACTGACAATGTTATGACAACACCCTCCGGGGAACCGGCGACTGCACAGTGGACTGGTTTGCGTGCCGGCCTGGGGATCGGAATATTCATACGTGGCAAGGAAACAGACCAGAACAAATGAAAGCGGTGAACGCACATAGAAGCGCGGCGCTGGTCACCATCATGTTGATGGCTGGTTTATCTGCTTTTGGTCAATGGATCCCCACCGGCTATGGGGCATTTGATGGAGACGTAACATCGGTTGTCTATCACAACAGCAAAGTTTTGGCGGGCACCAGGCATGACGGTGTTTTTATTTCTTCCGACAATGGAGCCAGCTGGCGTGCTTCCAACAGGGGTTTGTCACAACCAATGGTCACCGCCCTGCTTTCGTCTGGCACAAGGATCATTGCAGGAACAGTCAATTCAGCATTCTACTCCGATGACGGTGGAGCAACGTGGCACCTTACGGGAATGCCTACCCGATATGTTTATTCCCTGCTGGCTCATGGACCTACCTTGTTTGCTGGCACAGATTCCGGCATTTATTTGTCTTCCGACAACGGGATGACATGGGTCGAGGCCAATACAGGACTGCAGCCATTCACTACCGTCAATGCGTTCGCGGTTTCAGGTTCAACAATTTTTGCAGGAACAGGAGAGGGGGAGGTGATTACATCAACAGACAATGGCGGTTCGTGGGTTTTAAAACTGACCACGCCATTTGTGATGGCGCTCGGTGTTCACGGTTCGACCATTTTGGCGGCGACAAACGTCGGCTTGTACCGTTCCACAGACACGGGTACAACCTGGAGCTTGGATACTTCCATGCCAATTGTGCTTTCCTTCATTACCGTCGGGTCGAATTTCGTTGCCGGAACTTCGTTTGACGTTTACATTTCAAACGACGATGGACTAACCTGGACCCCTTCTGGTATGGACCATTCAATGAGTAATGTGGGAAGTATGACGATGGGTGCGGGGTATCTATTCGCCGGCTCATGGAATGGAGGCGTGATCCGATCCGATGACGATGGTGTTACCTGGAGCTTTATGAACAATGGTTTGGCGGAGCCGGGTCCATCATCACTTATCGTAGATGGAAGCAATGTGTATGGAAGTACCTTTTATCCGTACCGTGTATCTGGTGACTACGGTGCCACTTGGGTAAGCAAGGATTCACCGATTGAGCAAGGTAACCTGGTAATGACAATCAATAGTTCTACTGTTTTTATAGGAACATACGACGATGGTGTCTTTGTGTCACACAACAATGGCGATACGTGGATACCCTCCACAACTGGTCTCACTTCAACCGCGATCAGGTGCTTTGCGAATGTTGGAGGGAACACATTGGTGGGCACCGCTAACGGAGTTTTCATAACGACGGACAATGGTGCGTCATGGAATGCTACTGGTCTTACTTCTGGCGTCGTCGACATAGCCTCCAGCGGCAACTTGGTCTATGCGGCGATTAGTCGATCCATTTTCAAATCCAGTGACGGAGGTATAACATGGCAAACGCTGGCATTGTTGGGATCGGGGAATTATGCCACCGTTATAGAGATCATGAATGGAGTGCCATATGTAGGAACTGAATTCGGACTCTTCAGCACGACCGACGATGGAGCAAGTTGGTACCGGGTAGGAACATCCATCATTAATGGCAGGATCAGGGCCTTGGATTCAGAAGGAAGCAATCTGTTTGTATCATCACAGAATGGCGTTTTTATGTGCGCAAGCGCTTCAATTATTGATCTTAATTCCGGATTGCCAGGCGTTACCCTGGTGCCCACCTTGACGGCACACAATGACACGCTGTATGCGACCGTTTACGGACCCGGATTGACATACGGGACAGTCAGGAAACTTCCTACAGGAGGATCTCCAGGAGTCTCATCTGTTTCACCGTCATCAGGAATAGTAGGATCTCTTGTTACGATTGACGGCGTTAATTTCAGTTCCAATCCGGCCGACCATGTCGTTCAGTTCAACGATCAATTCAGTACCGTCATATCCGCTTCACCCACAAGGCTTGTCGTTTCAGTTCCATCAACCTACGGCAACGCGAAGATCAAGATGAAGTTGGATGGCAACACGATTAACGCGATTGCAGACTTCCAGATCATCCCTGTAATAACGGAGGTTACTCCTTCATGGGGCTATGTTGGCACAGCAGTGACCGTCAGAGGTACGGGGTTCACACCATATCCGGCAGGAGTAAGTTCAGTTAAATTTAACGGAGTATCAGCTTCGGTGTATTCAACAACTCCAACGAGTTTCGTCACCTATGTGCCGCCGGCTGCGACAACCGGAGAAGTGTCGTATGTCGGATCCATGACTGTCGGATCATCCATCAATTTTAGAGTACTTCCACTCATCACAAGTTTCTCGCCAACTTCGGGGGAAACCGGAACAGTTGTGGATATCCACGGTTCCGGCTTTAGGCCGGGCCCGGCGGATAATGCGGTCACGATCAATGGCATTCCTGCCGTGGTGTATACTGTTTTCGCTACGCAGACGATCCGGGTTGCTATTCCTCCCGGAGCCCAGAGCGGACCGTTCCAGATATCTGTTTCTGGCAACACGGCATGGAGCCCAACATCGTTTGTCGTCTTGCCTTTAGCCAGTGAGTGCTTTGAGTTGCCACCCAAGCCGACCATTGACCTGCAGGTCGATGGACCTTACCAGATTCTGTTGTCCAGCAGCAACGTAGGCAATCAATGGTATCGCAATGGTACCGCGATTTCCTCGGCAAGGGATTCATTGCTGGTAGTGAGTGAAGAGGGGGCCTACACTGTATTGGTGAATATACTGGGCTGTCCCAGCCCGATGTCCGACGAAATGATCGTATTGGTTACAGGACTTGACAGGGAATTGAATACCGAAGGCTTGCCCGTGTCGCCGAACCCGACAAACCGCTATGTCACCATTGATTTTTCATCGTTTGTTGAAGGGGAGGATATCCTCATTTCATTCCACGACATGATGGGTCGCCGCGTGTTTGATCGGCACAGTAAGGGTCAGCGTTCCATGGTGATCGACCTTGTCGATTTACCTGACGGCGCCTATGCGGTACACATCCAGGGACTTGAGAAGACCGTTGTATCACGGTTGATTAAGCGCGAGTAATTGGGCATCACTTGGCCACGGCCCACAGCAGGCAGGGATTATAAGAGTTAACACAACTTAACATAATATAAATTATATAACCATTGTTTTTGTGTCTTGCAAAGCCCATATTTGACTCAATGCGCATCGAATACGACAAGCACGGGTTAATTAGTGACAAATTCGTCCGTTGTTTCTCGCGCCTGGTTGGGGCTATGGGCCATGAAGTTATTCAAGGCAAAAGACATGGCCGCAATGTGCTCTTTGCCAGTCGTGAGATAGTCGACGGTGATCAGGTACGGTATATTTTCAGGTTCTACGATGTTGTGTATGTAAATCTATTTGGAGTCTCACAGGTGGGTTTTATCCTGTCGGTGGATAGTATGGCAGAGCTATTTTTTAAGCTAAACAAATTCCGGCTATTTGACCGGGACTTACTTTTAAAAATCTATGGAAGTTCTGCTAACTATTCAGCGTTTCCACCCTTCGCGGATCGATCACATCAGGTTCAACGCCTTGGCTCCGGCCCTGGATTACATCAAGATGGTGATTAGTGAAGAGGAAAACACAACGATTGTTAAGGCCGGATACTGGGCGGTTTACCGCGCTTTGAAGGCTGACAGGAGTTGTTTAGTGGCAACCAGCATGTATTGCCGCTATACATTGTTTTTTGAGGAAGGCAGAAAAGAGAGTGTTGTTAAAGGTTAGAGAGTTAAATATGAAGGCCGTGCAGCGCGGCCTTGGAATCGCTGAGAACGATCTTTATAAGGTACTGCAGTCGCGGCTTGATCAGATGACAAAGGAAAGGCTTCCTTACTTTGGATATGTTGAGTAACACGATGATCGAGCTCACACTGGGATGTCTGCTTTTGGTGATCCTGGTGATAGTGTGGGGCCTAGCGGAAATGTTCTGCAGTTGGCTTAAGCGGTTCTTAGATAAGAAAGAGGCCATTTGGATGGCTAAACGAAACTTGAACTAAAGGTAAAAACATATGATATCTTCAATTCGTCCCCCACCCCTTGCCAGGAAGGCATAAAAAAACCCGGCGCTAACCGGGTTTGTGTGAAAGTGTCTTAAGTGTTCAAATTAAAACATCTTTTATGTCCGACATAAAGAACGGAAATTCTATTGGTATTTCCAAACTGGACGATAAACTTCGTCCTATTCTTCGCCTTGCGTTTAATGCGTGGGCCTCTCCTCAAATAGCTAACGATCAGGCTTTTAACGCCTATTACAAGACGGTAATCAATACGCTCTCCTACCGTGAGCTTGCCGCCCTGGTATGCGAAAAGTTTCCTGATGAAACTCAACCCGGATTGTTTTGAGGCGCTATGCCTACCGGGTTTATGACAATTTGAATGTATTTAAAGTAAAAAAGTCGGGTGAGGTTCAGGCGCTCAATGCGGTTCATGCTTTCAAGCGGATTCGCAAGGAGTTGCCGGGCATTCCCCGGAATCGGCGTACGATAGTAGTCGAGCAAATCAGTTAACCTATGAGAGTAGAAAAGTTTAGTTACTCGTCCGGCAAGGATCGCGGCGAGAGGTTCAAGGCGGGAGAAAAGAAAATCTCTGGCCATCAGGTGAAAATACTCGAACGAGTAGTAAGTGAGCTTGTTGAGTGGGCTCACTCCAAAAGGTTCGCTGATAAGATTACGCTCGAATTGATCAACGATAGGATTGACAAGATGGTAGAAGATGGATTGATTCATGCCTACCAGCGCACCAAATTGTTTGGGGCGTTCAAGATTATCTTTGATGTAACGGTACTCAATCACTATTCTCCTGCAGAATACAAGGCAAAGATTGCCCAGGAGGATAGTGAGGATCAGGACGCTGTCCAGGTACATGCCGCTTGAAAAAGTGGCGGCGTAGGTTTAGCAAATTTATTCTCTATGTACTTGGGCCGGGCTTTCGCATTGTTGAGGATCAGGACGTTTACTATCGACCTTTTTTCAAGCCAAGGTTGCGCAATGGTTGCCAGTGGTATTATTTCAACTTGCTTGGCCATTATTTGTCTAGCAAGGTGACTCGTAACCTGGTAGGCGTTGAGTTTGTTTGCCAGGCGGTGAACGATCAGAACGCAATCCGGAAGTTTACTCGGTGGTATCGGCGTATTTATGGACGGCCGTTTGTTCAGGCTGGCATACCTGGCGAGGATTCTCCCAGGTTCAAAAAGCAGAAGCAGTAATCATAACGGAGTCAGGGGGGTTCTTCTCCCCTGCTCCTTTCTTAAAATCAAAAAGTATGGAATATTGTCAGAAGTGGGAGGCTAGGAGTTTAGCTGACCAATGGATGAAGCGTTATTATGACGCGATCGTGACGGACGCTTCAAAGGGTTGTTCAAGTACAATCATGGTGTTCAAAAAGATTGATGATCTCAATAAGGTTAGGGTTCGTTTGACCCAGGATGGCTACATTACCGTTCAGGTGGGCTATGATCTTGTCGTCTCATGGTAGGCCCGATTATAGGTGATGTATTGGGCTTTGCCCGTGATTTGATAGGTAGATTGATTCCTGATCCGTTGAAACGCCAGGTAGCAGAAAACGAGCTTAAGAAGCTAGATCAAAGCGGTGCTTTGGAGGAAATGCGTACTCGCTACGGTGCTATCATGGCCGAGGCGCAAAGTGCCGATCCCTGGACATCCAGAGCGCGACCGGCATTTCTTTACGTGGTCTATGTGCTCATATTGAGTTCGTTGCCTTATGCAGTGTTGTACGCTTGTTCTCCTTCGGCGGCCGGTGAGGTCGTGGTAGGATTCAAGGCATGGCTTGAAGCGATACCGGAGCCTTTGTATGTTCTTATGGGTATAGGCTATTCAGGGTATACGCTATCCAGGTCATACGAGAAAATCAAAATCAAATGAAGGCAATTGAGCTTATTGCGCTGATAGGTATTATTATGTCATTCGTTTTTTTTGAAGGTGAAGAAAAAAGTTGAGGATCTGTGACTTGACGGCTGCAGTGGCTTGTTGAGTTCTTCCGGATGAACTCGAGGATGGCCGTAAAGTGGATCCTGATGAACTAGTCAGAATGTTTCAAGTCAAAAAAGTAGCATGATCAAAATATCTATATGAAACCTTCCTATTTCGACAAACTACCATGGTGGGTCAAGCTCACACTACTCACAGCCCTGACCACTTTTTCATCCCTTCATGATCCAGCAGGATTCTCGTGGTGGTATGCGTTGCTTCCACCATTGACATTGCTTTTCGGAGTGCTGCTTTTTGCTTGCCTGCATCTCTTATGGCCTCGCCGGTGAAATGTTATTCCCATTCGTCATTCGCAAACTCAAGAAGATACTTCGTAACGAAGAGAACCGTGCCATGCATCACGATCGGTTTGCGCCAAAGCGAATACCCGAGATCAAGAGAGCGATTGAGGTTCTCCGTGCAGAAAAGTCACAAGATCCCACAGAGCGACCAATAGTTGAGGTAAAACGAGTACGAATCAGTCTATCAGAAATTGTAAACCAACCATCCCTATTCAAATGAAACGATCAAAGCCAGCAGTAT
>JAEUUD010000081.1:2989-12084 GCA_016787625.1 Cyclobacteriaceae bacterium | reverse complement strand
CCTCCGGAGCGCATTGTTTCTCTGGTACCTTCGCAGACCGAATTGCTGGCCGACCTGGGACTTGATCATCAGGTGATAGGCGTGACTAAATTCTGCGTTCACCCGCACCATTGGCGCAGGGAAAAGAAAGTCGTTGGTGGTTCCAGAAAGTTTGACGTTGACATGATCACCGATCTGAATCCTGACCTCATCATTGGCAACAAGGAGGAGAACGATCGGACGGCGATAGAAACGCTCCAAAAGCAATTCTCTGTCTGGATGAGTGATATCTCCACTTTTGATCAGGCAATCGACATGATTCGAAGTGTGGCTGCCATCACCAACACAGCTGATAAGGGCCAAGCATTGGCGGACGAGATCATCAGGAGTTTTCAGGCGCTTGCTGCGCCACGTCACCCCATACGGACCCTTTATTTTATGTGGTATCATCCATGGATGGCTGCCGGCGGAAACACGTTCATTAATACCATGATGCGGACCGCTGGCCTGGTCAATGTGCTTCAGCCCGATCACCGGTATCCCGAACTCTCCATCGATCAGATCACCCGCCTCGATCCATCCCTCGTGCTGTTAAGTTCAGAGCCGTTTCCATTTTCCCAAAATCACGTCGACGAGATCCAGGGTATCCTCCCCAAAGCAAAGGTGATCGTTGTTGATGGGGAGTTTTTCTCCTGGTACGGAAGCAGGCTAAGACTTGCGCCAGCCTACTTCAATTCATTGAACTTTTCAGGTAGCTGATGCTACTTCTGCAGGTTCTTCAGGTCATCCCAGAATCCTGGATATGACTTTTGGACAACATCAGGATGTTCAACCTCAAGGCGTGTAAGGGTGCTCCATGGAGCAAAGCCCATCGCCATCCGGTGATCGTGATATGTCTCTATGGACAAGGATTTGAAATCTGCAGGCGATCGGCCAGGGGTCAGTTTCCAATACCCCGATTCTCCAGTCAATGTGGCTCCAACTTTTCCGAGTTCTTGCTGCAAGGCAAAGATTCTGTCCGTTTCCTTGAGCCGCAAGCTTTCCATGCCCTTAAACTCACCGGGAATCCCAAGAGCCGCACAGACTGGCAAGACGGTTTGAGCCAGGTCGGGGCATCCTGAAAAATCCCAGGTGATTGAATCGACGTCGACGGCCTGCTTCGATAACCGGAGGCCTTCGCTGCTGAATGCTGAGGCTACACCTAACTGACTCATGATAGCTACAACAATCCGGTCGCCCTGCATGGAGACAGACTTCAAGCCAGGGATAAAGACTTCTGCCTTTTTTGCAAGGGCGACAAAGGCAAACCAATAGCTGGCTGCCGACCAGTCATGCTCCACCAGGTATTCCGTTGCCAAATAGCGACCTGCAGGCACACGGATGCTGTCATTTCTTACAGTTGCCGTCGCGCCAAAATGTGCCATCAGGGTTGCCGTCATGGTCAGGTAGGGCCTGCTGCCTACATTTCCAGTCATCTTGATCGTAAGGCCATTCTTCAGGCTTGGTCCAATCATCATGAGTGCTGATAAAAACTGACTACTGATGTCGCCTTGGATCGTCAGAGTGTCAATGCCTGAGGGGCTGAAGCCACGAATGGCGACCGGAAGGAAGCCTTGCTTGTCAAGATAGTCGATCGTTGCCCCCAGGGTGCGCAACGCATCCACCAGGTTCCCGATGGGACGCTCGTGCATTCTCTCCGTCCCCCTGATGGTCTTTGGGAGCCCTTTTATTGAGAAGAGGGTAGTAAGGAACCGCGCTGCCGTACCGGCATCATGTACATCGATCACCTCGTTGGGGGTATTGACCAATGAGCTCATCAACTGTGTATCCCTGGCTTGTGAAAGGTTTAATAGTGATGAAGGGTTTTCGGAAAGGGCATTAATCATCAGCGCCCGGTTGCTCAGGCTCTTGGACGATGGCAGGCTGACCACCTGTCCCGAGAGATCAGGGTGCTTGTCCAGGATGATTGATCTTGTCACGTGCTTTTCTTAGAAAAATCTAACAGAAATATTCTCAGCCAAGATGAAACAAATTAATTTCAAGTTTAGTTATACCGGATATGAGTTCAACCCGAAAAGTTGCTATCGGACTGGGAATCGCTGGAGGTGCTTTGTTGGCTGCCTGGCTGTTGACTGGAACGCGGAAAAAGAAGACGAAAGACTTCATTGTACGCACAGCCAGTGACATCAAGAAGTCGTTCACAAAAAACACACCCTCTACCGATGATTCCGATGTGCATTATGTCTGATATTTCAAATAATAGGCTGCTGCGTCACGGATTTCCCGCTCGCTGACCGGCTGGTCAAAACAAGCCTTACCAATACCCTTTGGAAAGGCCATCAAAATCCTGTTTCCCTTATTTTTCTTGTCCTGGTACATCACTTTGATCAGTGAATCTGTATCTGGCAGGTTAACTTTTCCAAATACGCGGATGATGTAGGTCGTGATGTCTTCCAGGTCCCTGGAGGACAAGAGCTTCTTGCCAAAAGCAATGTGCGCTTCCATGACCATTCCGGCCGCTACAGCATCACCATGGAGGAGTGGTTTGCCAGCGTAAAGGCCGAGACTCTCCATTCCGTGCCCTACTGAATGACCGAAATTGAGAATCTTTCTAAGGCCCTTCTCCCGTGGATCTTTGCGGGTGATCGCTGTTTTGAACTTCACCGAATGCCGTACGAGTTGAGGAAAGTTTTGCTCGTGCAGTGATTTTTTACTGATGGCTTTCCAAAGCCTCACGTCAGCAATGAGGGCATGCTTGATGATTTCAGCAAAACCTGACCGGAGTTCGGGTGCCGGAAGTGTCTTTAGAAAATCGGTGGCTGCCCAAATGGCGTCGGGCTCCGAAAATGTGCCTACATGATTTTTGTAGGATCCAAAGTCAATCCCAGTCTTGCCGCCAACACTCGCATCGGCCATTGCCAAAAGGGTGGTCGGTACCAGGGCGAAGGCGATACCCCGCTTGTAAGTTGAAGCACAAAATCCACCCAGGTCACAAAGTACACCTCCGCCAAGCACGAGAACGATGCCATGTCTGTCCAGTTGATGATCTGTCAGATGCTGCCATACCATCTGGCAAGTGTCCAGATTCTTGTACAGTTCGCCGGCAGGCAGTACCAGGCAACTATGGCCGGGCAGTTGGTTGCGCAACAATGGATAGCAATGGCGGCTGGTATTTTCGTCCATCAGGACGGTCATATCCGTGTACTCTTTGAAGAGCGCCCTTGAAAAGGAAGGTTTTGTCTGAATGTAATGGGAAGCCATGGATTCTGATTCCAAAATAGCGGAATATTATGGATAAGCGCTCCTACAGAGTCGGGAATGGTTGTCCGAGGGTTAGTCAGATAATCGTTTCCCAACCCTATATTTGGGCCGTCAAATAAAGTTCATGGAGATCAGCCCAAAGGTGAAGTTCGAGGACACAGGTATCGCCTTCCGGTACAAATCGGACGGGGAGCTAAGGAAGGCCAACTTCATCTTTACCATCGTCAACCATCCGGCTGTATCACGTTTTGCCACCGGCGCAGTCAAGCTGGGTATGTCCCTGAAACTACCGATCAAAGGCATCGTACGTTCTACGGTTTTCAGCCACTTCTGCGGCGGCGAGACCATCGAAAAGGCTGAACGAATGATTCAGCATCTGGGCCAGTTCAACGTCAAAACCATCCTGGACTATTCCGTGGAAGGAGAGAAGACGGAAAAGGGATTTGAAGAGACTACCGAAGAAATTTTGAGAACGTTCGACAAGGCGAAGGCTTCTTCGCAGGTGCCGTTTTGTGTTTTCAAGATGACGGGCATGGGCGATGGAGCACTTTTTGAGAAGATTCAGGCAGGTCAATCACTGACCAGCCAGGAAGAGGAAGCATTTGATAAAGTGCGCGACCGTGTAGACCGCATTTGCCGCCGTGGATTTGAACTGGATGTGCCAGTCATGGTTGATGCGGAAGAAACCTGGCTGCAGGAACCAATCGATCGTGTCGTCTACGAAATGATGGCCCGCTACAATCAGAAACGTGCTATCGTCTTCAATACCTTTCAGATGTACAGGACGGAGAGCCTTAAAAACCTGAAGGACGCCTTTCATGCAGCCGCCATGCATAACTACTTCCTTGGTGCCAAACTTGTTCGTGGCGCATACATGGAAAAGGAAAGGGAGCGTGCCCAGGAAAAAGGTTATCCAAGTCCCATTCACGCCACCAAGGAAGAGACGGACAATTCCTTTAACAAGGCGCTTGCTTTTTGCATGGACAACAAGCAACGCGTGTCCATTTTATGTGGTTCGCACAATGAATACAGCAACCAGTATTTGACGGTATTGATGGAACGACACAGCATGCCCCCCGCCGACCAAAGGGTTTGGTTTGCTCAGCTTCTTGGGATGAGCGATGTGATTTCATTCAACCTGGCAAGTGCTGGATTCAATGTGGCCAAGTATGTACCCTACGGCCCGGTGGAGGCTGTTATGCCTTACCTGCTGCGTCGCGCTTCGGAGAACACATCCGTTGCCGGCCAAAGCAGCCGCGAGTTGATGATGATCAGGAAAGAACTGGCCCGGCGAAAGCGGGCCTCGCGATAAGACCTTTCCTCACCATTTTCTATTTTTGCACTTTCATAATCAGTAAACGAAGCATTCATGCACCTTTCCGAACAGGAAATCATACGGCGGCAGAGCCTGGACGAGTTAAAGAAACTTGGAATCAATCCATATCCTGCGGACCTATTTGAGATCTCCACCACAGCCACCGAGATCCATCAGCAATTTCCTGTCAAGCCGGAAGCTTTTAAGCAGGTATCCATGGCGGGACGTATGATGAGCCGCCGGATCATGGGAAATGCATCTTTTGCTGAGTTGCAGGATGAGACGGGGAGGATTCAGGTTTATTTCCGCCGTGATGATATAAGTCCGGGTGAAAACAAGGAATTGTACAATACGGTTTTTAAGAAATTACTTGACATCGGCGATTTTATCGGGGTAAAAGGTTTTGTGTTCATCACACAGACTGGCGAGACATCGATTCATGCCACCTCATTGACCATCCTGTCAAAGTCTTTACGACCCCTGCCTGTAGTGAAAGAAACCACGGATGAATCGGGGACTGTTCATCGTCACGATGCTTTCTCGGATCCGGAGCAACGATACAGGATGCGGTATGTTGATCTTGTGGTCAACCCGGCAGTCAGAGAAGTTTTTGTCAAGCGCACGCGACTGGTCAACTCGATGAGGTCGTACCTGAATACAAAAGGATATCTGGAAGTTGAAACGCCGATCCTTCAGCCATTGTATGGCGGGGCTGCAGCGCGCCCGTTTAAGACGCATCACAATACGCTTGATATGACATTGTACCTGCGTATTGCCAATGAGTTGTATCTCAAACGCCTGATCGTAGGTGGCTTTTCCGGCGTCTATGAGTTCTCCAAAGACTTTCGCAATGAAGGGATGTCCAGGTTTCATAACCCTGAGTTTACCCAGGTAGAGCTGTATGTCGCCTACAAGGACTATCAGTGGATGATGGACCTGGTGGAGGAGATGATCGAAAAGGTGGCCATTGATCTTCATGGAACTACCGCGGTGACTGTTGGGGACAAAGTGATTGACTTCAAGCGTCCGTGGAAACGATTTACCATGTTTGAAGCCATCCACCACTTTACAAGCGTCGACATTTCATCGATGGATGAGCAACACCTGCGCGAAACCTGTCGCAAGCTCCATGTACCTATGGATGACACGATGGGGAAAGGAAGACTCATTGACCAGATTTTTGGAGAATTGTGCGAACCACACCTGATCCAGCCAACCTACATTACAGATTATCCTGTTGAGATGTCGCCTCTGGCGAAAAAGCACAGGAGTAAGGAGGGGCTCGTTGAGCGGTTTGAGGCGATTTGCAATGGCAAGGAGATTTGCAATGCTTTCTCTGAACTCAACGATCCCATCGATCAGCGAAGCCGCTTCGAGGAACAGATCGAACTTGGCAAGCGAGGCGATGAAGAAGCGATGACATTGGATGAAGATTTCCTTCGCTCTTTGGAATACGGCATGCCGCCCACAGCCGGCCTTGGCATTGGCATCGACCGGCTTTCCATGATCATGACCAACTCGGCGTCGATCCAGGACGTGATTTTCTTTCCGCAGATGAAGCCCGAGAAACCGGCACAGCCGACCGACGATCAGGGATTCATCGTTCTGGGTGTTCGGCAAGAGTTGATCCCCATTCTCCACAAACTTGGAATCAATACCGCGGCACAGTTACGCGAAGCCAAACCTGGCAAGCTGCTTAATGACATGGGGGGTATGAGGAAGAAGTTGAAACTTGAGATTGCCCCCGTCACCCTCCCTGAAATTGAGGGTTGGATGAAGCAAGGCTAGTTGTCGAAGAACGACCTTGTCCTGTTTAGTCGCAGGTCCTTGAGCAGTGAGGATTTTATTCCTATGAAGAACGTGTATGACTGATACTTGCCGAAGGGTACCCAGCTGAGGTTTACCTGCCAGCAATGTAGGTCCCTCGCAATGGAGATGGACGTCTGCGTCATCTCATTTCTTTCAAAATCGTAACCTGAATTAAAAGCAATTTTCCATTGCTTCGACAGGGAAAAGTCTCCATCGAACCTCATCGCCTGCGTTACTTTAGCCGGACTGTTGACTGTGTGGTTGTAGTCGATGTTGTAATTGATGCGCAAATTCCACGGTATGTCGAAGTCGATGTACGCATCAGGATTTTCAAGGAGATACTTCTTGTCACTATCGGAGATGTTTGCTTTGCCCACTTTCGAGCGTATGTCAGCATCCTTTGATTTGCCTTTAGGGCTTAGGTTGGTACTCATGGCCAAACTGGCATTGGTGATCCGTCCTATTCCGAATCCGTCATCGATTACGCCATAGCCTTCAGGAGCCGTGTAGGGATTCCACGCATAATGAGATACCCGCATTTCTTTACTGGGTTGACTTGAGAGAGGGTCAAGCGGTGCGATCGTAACATACTTGTAAGGGTCCAATGATGCCGACATGTTGATGTTGAGCTTGTCACTGAGCACATTGGTGTTGGCAGCCATGCTGAAAGCTGCCAGTTTGAATGAGTCAGCACGGAAATTATAACCACTGTTGATGGACAGCGTATTAAAAAGATTGACTTTTCGTGCAACGGTATCCTTCTTATTCTTCACTTTCATCTCTACCGTGTTGTTGATCCCGAAGCTCATAGCTGCGCTTTCACCCATGCGGGATGAGCCATAGACAAATCCTTCATGAACCGACTTGTAGACCGGGTTGGGATTTCCATCCAATTGGAGTTTCTGGTAGTAGCCAAGGCTGGGGTCTCCAAAATCCGGGTTGAAAGCCATTGAAATAGATGGGTTGACGATGTGTCGTATGGCCTGAATGCCGGACCCCTTGAAGAAGTATGTGCCATAAATCCGGGTGGTGAGAGCAATGCTGGTGGAATAGTTCATCACCCTGTTGAACCCCTGGATTGTATCTGTAACAACAGCTGACTTACCATCCGATGAAACACCCCAGTTCAGCTTCTCGAAGTACCAAAGTTCATCAAAGGAAATGTTGGGGCTAATGGTAAAATAGTTGAGGATCTTGACCGAGGTGCCAAAGGGTACACTATGTCGCACGCCTTTGCGTGCCTTTTCGAACATGTAAGGCAGGGTTTGAGAATTGATCGGGGCAATGCTGTCATGGTCAATAGGCTCGCCAGACAGATTGGTCCAGTTGCGTCCAAGGTTATTGCTCATCTGATTGGTTGCCGCTGTTGACAACCGGGTCGAAAAGTTTTGTAGAAACGCAGCCTTGGACTTCTTGAAAGGATAGATGTTGTTAATGTTAAAAGTAAGGTCTGGCAATGCAATGTCCACCCGTTTGGTGGTGAGGTCCTGGTTGAGACGCATGTTGGCGCCAAGATTGATCGCAGAACCGAAGGACTTTGAATAAGAAACGTTGGAACTCAGTTTCCTCGTTGTGTTGTCAAGACGCGGTGAGGCCTGGTTGGTATTGTACATGAGGAGATTGTTGGTATTGTAAGTAGCCGTGGCAGCATTGACAGAGGCTGAAAATCTTCCTGTTCCTTTCGACTGTGGAGAATGACTCCACATGATTCTGAAGTCCTGAACCGAACTTTTGTCCTCGACGTTGTCGCTGGTTTTATTGTTGGAGTAACTGAAATTGAAACTGCCTGTATAGGAATATCTCTTTATGTAATTGGAGTTTATATACAAAGCGGAAGACCCTTTTGAGTAAATGTCACCAGTGACATCCAGTTTCACGTAATCATTAATGTCAAAAAAGTATCCTCCTCTTCTGAGAAAGAATCCACGGTTCTTCTCTTCTCCATAACTGGGTATAATAACTCCGGAAGCACTTTTGCGCGGAGAAGGAAAAATACCAAAGGCAAATCCCAACGGCAGGGGCACATCATGCATGGTCATGTAGAATGGCCCAACAACCATCTTGTCGTTTGGAATGGCCTTTGCTTTGGTAGCGATAATCTGATAGTGAGGGTGTGCCAGGTTACACGTTGTATAGGCGTTGTGGATGCTGAGGAGTTCATTCCGGTCATTCTTCATGACGGCATTGCCGTGGAGGAATCCTTCGTCCTGCTTGGTGACTACTTCTGAAATCCTCGCCTTTTTTGTTTTGAAATTGTAGTCAATGCTTTTCGTCTCATACTTCTCGGCACCATTGGTAAATATGGGGTATCCGATCCGCCTGCCTGCTGAGTCAAGCTTCCCCTTGGCTGAGATGGTTGATCTTTCATAGTCAATGGTGATCTCTTCAGCCTCTAACTGAATGGCGCCGTACTGGATCCTGGCGTCGCCATAGAGGTGTACAATTTTCTTGTCAACGCGTGAGTTGATGGAGTCCCTGGCTGAGTAGGTAATGGTGGTCTCGATCTCGCTCTTATGCTGATTAAGGGAATCCTGCTTTTGCTTGACGGTATCACCTGGAGCCAGCACCGGACGTTGAAGGGCCTGTCGCGGTGTTCGGGGGGGGTCGGCGACCTGAGAAAGGCCTTCGCGGGCGACAGAAAGGAAGAGAAAAACGAGTAAAAATCGTGTCATGCGGCTGCCCCGGGGTCTGATCAGGAATTTAGTTTTTAGCGAAAAATTCACGATTTTGT
>JAEUUD010000081.1:0-2979 GCA_016787625.1 Cyclobacteriaceae bacterium | reverse complement strand
CAAATTACCTCGTATCACTACCCCTTGAATCTCGGAACTAAGTTCATTTTGTTAGCAATAACCTTGCTAAACTCCTCGGCAGCCCCGAAGCCGTCCGAAAATGCCGTGTATACAGTGGTGATTGATGCAGGACATGGTGGCAAGGACCCCGGTACCCACGGTCAATTCCTCAAGGAAAAGGATGTAGCCCTTAAAATCGCTCTGAAAGTCGGGCAGTATATTGAAAAGAATATGCCGGGTGTTAAGGTCATCTACACACGCAAGACCGACGTGTACCTGGCACTTGATGAGCGCGCGGCAATTGCCAACAAGCACAAGGCAGATCTGTTCATCTGCATTCATGCCAATGCAGTATCAAAGGAGGAAATCTACGGCACGGAAACTTATGTTATGGGACTTCACAAGTCTGAAGCAAACCTGGATGTTGCAAAAAGAGAGAATGCGGTGATTTTGCTTGACAACAACTACGAAGAGCGGTATGAGGGATTTGATCCCAACACCCCCGAATCCAATATCTTATTTTCTATTGCTCAGAGCGCATTTCAGGAAAGCAGTCTTAAGTTTGCCGGTAAGGTGGAATCACAATTCAAACAACGGCTTGGAAGAAAGAGTCACGGCGTGAAGCAAGCGGGCTTTTGGGTGCTTTGGAGAACGGCTATGCCCAGCGTACTGATCGAGGTGGGGTTTCTCACCAATAAGAAAGAGGAGAAATTCCTGGGTGAATCCAACGGGCAAGACCTGATAGCTTCAGGAATCTACAGGGCATTCAAAGAGTACAAGGCACAGGTTGAAGCGATAAACTGATTGTTGTGAGAAGCAAAGAATTTAAAGTAGGACTTTTTGGTGTGCTTGCCATTGCTGGCTTGTACTACGGATTCTATTTCCTCAAAGGGATCGATTTTTTCGCAACGACCTCGAAGTACTATGTAGTCTATGACAACGTCGATAACCTGGCTGTCTCCAACCCCGTTCAGGTAAGCGGTTTTGCTGTAGGACGCGTGAGCGACATCCGGATCATGCCCAGCAAGAATCACCGTGTACTTGTGGAAATTGATATTGACTCAAAGATCAAGCTTGGCGATTCGACAAAAGCGATCCTCGACAGCAAATTCCTTGGCGATAAGTTCATCCTGCTGTCCATCGGAACAATTCGCACAGCAAAGAAGCCGGGAGATACCCTCTACTCTGAACTCGCACAGGGTATGTTTGACGTGCTCAAGAATACCGCAGAGCCAGTCGCCAGCAATTTGCAAACGACGCTCAGAAAATTCAATGTGGCCATTGACAACCTGAGTCGCAACTCACAGCAACTGGATTCTATTTTCAAAAAGCTTCAGAAGACACCTGACATTCTCAACAATACACTCCTGAATGCCAATGAAAAGATCACCATCGTTTCTGGTAGCGTGTCGGATGTGGCCACCAACCTTAACAGCACCCTGACAGAGCTTAAGCCCACACTCCGCAATTTTGCGGTTTTGTCTGATTCGCTCAAGCGAATGGAGTTGAATAAGACCATCTCCAAAACTCAACAGACGTTAACTTCTCTCAATGAAACCCTGGGGAGACTTAAGAAAGGCGACAACACCATGAGCAAGCTCATGACGGAAGATACGCTGTATGTCAACCTCAATCGTCTGCTCAAACGAATGGACAGCCTCGTCGAGCACATCAACCGTTACCCCAAGCACTTCACCGCTCCATTAGGCAAGAGCCATAAGAAAGTTGAGCGTGACCTCCAGAAAATGGAAGACGAGAAGAAAAAGAAGGCTGCCGAATCAAAGAAAAACTAATCACGGGGGAGATACCTCATGGACCTGGAATTCAACCGGAACGAGGACCTTTTCAAACAACTTTGCTTTCAACTGGACGCTCGCGTCAAACGAGTATCACTTGGCGGCGGCGAAAAGAAAATCGAGGAACAGCACCAGAAGGGTAAACTGACAGCCCGCGAACGCATTGCATACCTTACTGACAAGGGGAGTGACTTTGTTGAGATTGGAACCCTTGCAGGTGAAGGCATGTATGATGATGTAGGAGGTTGCCCTGGCGGCGGTGTAGTTACCGGACTTGGAATGGTTTCCGGGAGACTCTGTGCCATCGTAGCCAACGACGCCACCGTAAAAGCCGGTGCCTGGTTTCCAATTACGGCCAAGAAGAACCTCCGGATACAGGAGGTGGCCATGGAGAATCACTTACCCATCATTTACCTGGTTGACAGCGCAGGCGTTTTCCTTCCCATGCAGGACGAAATATTTCCTGATAAGGAACACTTTGGCCGACAGTTCCGCAACAATGCCAAGATGTCGTCGATGGGTATTGTGCAGATCGCTGCCATCATGGGTAGCTGTGTTGCTGGAGGAGCATATTTGCCCATCATGTCAGACGAAGCCATGATTGTGGACAAGACAGGTTCCATTTTTCTCGCAGGATCATACCTGGTGAAGGCTGCCATTGGCGAAGAGATTGACAATGAAACGTTGGGTGGTGCAACAACTCACTGCGAGATTTCCGGAGTGACCGACAATAAATTTCCCAATGATCAGGCCTGCCTCGACTATATCAGGTCCATCATGTCGAAAATCGGGAAGGGTGCAGAAGCAGGATTTGACAGGGTCAAAGCCGTTGCGCCAAAAGAGAATCCCGGTGACATCTATGGGATATTCCCGTCAGACCGCGCCAAGCCATACGATACCATGGAAATTATCCGCCGGCTGGTGGATGGATCCGAGTTCGATGAGTACAAAGGACTCTATGGCAAGTCGCTTATCTGCGGTTACGCACGCATCGACGGGTGGGCCGTGGGCATCGTAGCCAACCAACGCAAGGTTGTCAAAACCAAGAAAGGTGAGATGCAAATGGGCGGCGTCATTTACTCAGATGCTGCCGACAAGGCTGCGAGGTTTATCATGAATTGTAACCAACGCCGCATTCCTCTGGTATGCCTCCAGGACGTCAGTGGCTTTATGGTAGGCAGCA